>JAKSBY010000445.1 GCA_022360855.1 Sphingomonadales bacterium
GTCGACGGGAACAGTGCGATCGCCGGGATGCCGAGCGTTGCCGCCTCCTCCGCCGCCTTCACGGCCTCGTCCAGCGACAGCCGGTCGACGCCGGGCATGGAGGGAACGGCTTCCTTGCCGTCGTCTTCCTGCAGAAACAGGGGCCAGATCAGGTCGTCGACGGACAGCCGGCTTTCGGCGGCCAGTCGGCGCGACCAGTCGGCCTGGCGCGTGCGGCGCAGGCGGGTGGTGGGGTAGGACGGGTGTGGTGTGGTCGGCATGGGCGGCAACTCGGCTTTGGGCCCTGAGAAAAGCCCGCGAGGCCCCGGCGCGTCAAGCCTTCTCTGCGGTATAGATCGCCCAATTGCCGTCGGACCACACGCAGTCCGGGTCGGAGAAGCCGACACGTTCGAAGATCCCGAACTGTTCCTTGACCGAAATGTAGTGATCGTGCTGGTGCCGGTGCTGGACCAGGCTGGCCAGTTCCGCCTCGGTCAACTGGCCCGGGCTCTGGCAGTGGGCGATCCAGCGCGTGCGGCCGATTTCGCGGTTCCCGACGGTCTGGCCCCACACGTGATCGCCGAACCGCAGGGTGCCGCCGGGCCGGAGCCAATCGTAGATCCGCTGAAAAAGCGTGGCCTTGTCGATCACGTGATGGAGCGCCATGTTCGAGGTGATCAGGTCGAACTGACGGTCGGGCAACTCTACGTCCTCGAAAGTGGCGGCGACGAGGTTGAACCGGTCGGGCCGGCTGGTGCCCTCGGCGATCAACCGTTGGCGGGTTACGTCGAGCATTTCCGTTGCCGCATCGATAAAGGTGATGCGCGCGTCCGGATAGCACCGGGCGAGCCTGAGCGAGAGGGTCCCCGTGCCGCAGCCCAACTCGACGATGTCCCGTGCCGATTTCGGGAAATGCACCTCCAAAAGGTCGAGGAGCTCGTCGTAGTGGGGCACGGCGCGGCGGACCAGCGAATCATACTCCGCGATGCGGGCGGCGAAATAGTCCGACGCCGTGGCCTCGATTTTTGGCGCGGGCGTGCACATCTCTTAACCTGTGTCCCATTCGTTCTAGAATGCGGTATCGATTAAAGCGCAAGGTGAGGCTTGCGTCTTGGACGATTGAGCCATGACAGGGTTGAGCCGAGAGTTCGCAGATTTCTGGCAGGCGGCGGACGAGCCGGGCCTGACCTTTCTGCATGCCCGCTTCGTGACCCACGAATATGGCCGCCATGCCCATCCGGAATACGCCTTCGGCGTCATCGAATGCGGACGCCAGACCTTTGACACGGCGCGGCCGCAATTCCTCGACAAGGGTGACATCGTTGCGATCAACCCGGAAGAGGTCCACGATGGCCGCTCGAACCACCCGGAAGGCTACAGCTACCGTATGTTCTACGCGGCCCCGGAGCTGGTGCGCCGCTACATCCTGGA
>JAKSBY010000732.1 GCA_022360855.1 Sphingomonadales bacterium
GACTGGGTGGAGGACCGCACGAGCGGCTACTTCTCCGACTTCGACATCCTGGTCATCGTCAACGAAGAGCCGTTCCGGGACTTCTCGGTCTACTGGTATACCGCCGAAGACCGAATCCTGGGCGACAAGTCCATCAAGACGCCGGTCAGCTTCATCGTCCACGACCTGGCCGAGATCAACAATGCGCTGGCGCAGGGCCAATACTTCTTCGCGGATATCATCAGCGAAGGCATCCTGCTCTACGCACTCAACGGCAGCAACGCCTCGGGCAACAAGCGCTTCACCCTCGTCAACCCCAAGCCACCGACGCCAAAGGCGGCGTATGAACTGGCGAAGAAGTACTTTGAGTTTTGGAGCCAAAAGGCCGATAGCGGTCGCCGGTCCTACGAACTTATCATGGCGGATGGTCTGTTGAATGACGCGGCGTTCATGCTGCACCAAACCGTCGAACGCCTCTACACCTGCACCCTGCTGGTTCTAACGCTCTATGGCCCGCAGACCCACAACATCAAATTCCTGCGCTCCCTGGCCGAGGATCAGGACCGCCGCCTCGTCGACGCTTGGCCACGAGCGTCAAAGCGCCACCGCACCAACTTCGAACTCCTGAAACGCGCCTATGTGGAGGCCCGCTATTCCGAGCACTACAGCATCACCAACGAACAACTCGACTGGCTGGCCGCCTGCGCAGCACGTCTGAAAGACCTCACCGAAACAATCTGCCGCGAACGGCTGGCCAAGATGAAGGCGGTGGCCGGCGAAGGCTGAAGCATGTCCAGGACCCTCGGGTCTGAAGATCGTCGCGGCCTGTTGCTGCGGCGCGGGTTTTCTATCACTCGGCTTGCGGAACCTGGTGGATGTCCTAGTCAAACGCGCGTCGGCCTTGCTGTCGTTTGGTGCCCTCAGCGCTTCGGTTAACGCAGGTAGATCGTCTATCTCCGTTGCCGGTTCGATGCCATTTCATTGCAGTTTTTGCAAGAATCTGTTGCAACGCAAAAAAAAGACACAATCTGGTGTTATATATCGGAATGATATGAGTCTGCCCCGAATCCCTCTTGCGCCGGGCGGAGTCTACTCGTAAAAATTGATGTGTTAACCTGACATTAATGGGCCATGGGGGATACACCTTGCAGACAGCAATGAAAGAGGCACTGCCTTCTATGCCTCTGCTCGACAGAGAAATCGCGTCCTTCGAACGCATGAAGGATGATTTGGAACAGCACCATATGGGAAAGTGGGTACTTTTCCATAGCGGTGAGTTCGTGGACGCATTCGACTCCCTCGATAACGTAGCGGAAGCCGCGCTGACGAGATTTGGAAGAGGGCCTTATCTGATTAGGCAGGTGGGCGCACCACCGGCAACTCTTCCAGCCTCAGTAATGTGCAGGCTTGCCGGTGCCGATAACTAACTGCGGCTTCTCAGATTCAGACAATTATCCGGCCTGCGAGCTTCTTGTCGCGCACGGGCCGACATTAATTGTCGATGTTGGCTTCGTCGAATCCGATCATCCCGGTCATGAGGATGAGAGCCGCATCAAGAATGTGCCTGCGCTGGTAGATACGGGCGCTTCCGACAGTTGTATCGACGAAAAGCTGGCCGAAGAACTCGGCCTTCCCGCCGTCGACAGAATCAGCATCGCGGGTGTCAGTGGCGGTTTTGAGGTAAATCTGTATTTGGCCAGAGTGCATCTGCCTCAATTGGATGTGTCCCACTACGGAAGGTTCGCTAGTGTAAAGTTACAAGAGGGCGGTCAAAATCACGGAGTACTGATTGGCCGCAGCTTTCTTAGACATATCATTATGATCTACGACGGAATCGAAGGGCGGGTAACCATGAGCATCTGATCCGGTGTCAATCCGGCGTCAGATTTAGAAGGAGTGCATTACCGCCGCCCGCCCTCCTTAATCGCGCTCATAAGCACGGCGGGTCCACCAGTTATTTGGTTCACTCCGCCACCAGCTTGATCTCGACCCGCGAGCCCGTGGCGTGGCGTTCGAGGGTCTTGAGCGAGGGCTTGTGGCCGCCACCGTCCGGCTGCGCGAACACGCTTAGCGCCTGACTCCCTTGCCCCCGCCGGCGGCGTCGAGGAATGCGGCTTTGATGCGGGCGAACAGGCGGGGCGGCAGGAAGCCATAGCTGAATCGCCCGGGCCGGCCCGGATCCGGGCCCAGGCCGGCATTCGGCCATTCATCCACATTGTATTCGGAGACGATGACCCAGGCGGGGGCATCGTCCAGCCCGACGGCGCGGCGCACCCGAGGCGGGATTTCGATCCCGGTCGTGTCGGCGTCCGGCGGGGAATGCGTAATGGGCAGCAGGACCACGAATCGCGGCCGGGCGAGGGGTTCGCTCGCCGCCACCAGGCAGCAGGGCCGGTCCTTGCCCTGATAGCCGCCGGCCGCCGCCTCCCGGTTCCACAGATAGTCGTAGCGGACGACCAGCCCCGGCCTGGGTTCGGGCAGCGCCACCGGGCCGGGCTCACTCCATCAGGTCGTCGAGCGCGGCCTGGTCCGGGTCCATCTCCGCCCGGCGCACCGCGTCGACAACGACCTCCGGGGCCTCCCGGGTCGCCGCGCTGCGCCGCGCCGCGGCAACCAGCCAGTCATAGTGATCCGCCGACATCAACACGAGCGTCCGGCGGCCATATTTGGTGATCTCAACGGGCTCGCGCTGCGCCCGATGCTGGAATTCGCCGATCTTGCGCTGAAATTCGAAAGCCGTGGTCCTGGACATGGCCGCCTCTCTCGCAAAACACGTAGACTACGTAGTATACGTAACTTATGGGCAGCGTCAAGCTTCCGGGCTCTGCGGGCTTGCCTGAGTGTATTCCGAAGCCGGAGGCGATAAACTGCCACCCTAACCAAAGGGCAGGAAGAGCCGGCAACCAAAGAAGAGTAGGACCCATGAAAAATCTGCTCGCAGTCGTGTCGACGATTCTGGTCGTAGGCGCCGTTGCCGGATGCGGCGCCGGGCTTAAATCTCAACCGGTAAGCCCAGGAGAGGCTCGGGAAGCCGGACCGGAAGAGGCGAGACTTACACCGGAGCTCAGAGAGGTCGGTTCGAGAGGCTTTTTTGCTCTTGAGGGACCGTTTGCGGCGTTCGACCCCAATCATCCGTCGGTTGAGATTTGGACGCCCGGCGGCGTGAAAAACGCCCCTGTCGTGGTCTACGCCCATGGCGGCGCCGGATATCGCGAGGACGATCGCGCGCGCGTTGAGATGTTTCGTCGAAACGGGTTCGCCACCATCTCTTTCGATTCCTATGTGATGAACGGGTTTGACGATTGGAACTTCGTCACCCGTAAAGTCACAAACAGCGGCAAACAAAGCATGATCTGGGGCGTTTTCAAAGGCGCGGTCGAATACGCCGCAAAACACGACGCGTGGGACAATCGAAACATCGTTCTGTATGGCGGTTCGAATGGCGGCCGGGTTGTTTTGTATTCCGGGTCGGAAATTGAAAGCGAAAATATCAGATGCATTGTCTCGGAAGCGCCCGCCGGCAGTGGATTTGCGCTTGGCGACTACACGATTCCAACCATCATTCTTTTTGGCGCCTTGGATAGCTGGGCCGGCCGGTCCGAAACGGATTACGTCTGGAAGAGAACCTACCCGAATTCGCCGATATCGATAGAGGACTGGGTGAATGCGCAGCAGGCAAAAGGCCGCCCGGTCGAGTTTATCTTCTATGAAAACGCCGGCCACTTGCTGTTTGAGGGTCCGCTCGAGAAAGTAACCGTACGCAGAGGCGACACCATAGCGTTTACGGCCTATCAGGGGGCCGGTGAGGGCGTGCTCGAACAATACGAACAAGATGTCATGACTTTCGCGAACGGTAATCTCGTGCGGTGACCGACATGCGTGCCGTGGCGCGCGCTTATGACGGAAGCCGGGATTCGTGCCAGGGCCGAATGGGCTGTCCTAGAACGGAATGAGTTTAGGTTGAAACAACGATGCGTCATTGCGAGGCGCGCCAGCGACGCGGCAATCCACTGTCGTACACACGTCATTCCCGCGCACGCGGGAATCCATGTCGATGCCAGCCTGGATGCCCGTTTTCACGGGCATGACAGGAGGAGCGGAGTCCTGCGCTCCTCTGGATTGCTTCCCCCCGCCTTCGCGAGGGCCGCAATGACGAGTCATCCTAAAGGCATAATGCTCTAGCGAGATTGTGCTTGCTTGCGCGGGGTGGCCCGGGGCGCGGGTCCCAGCGATTCGCGCTCGATGATGGTGTAGTCGAGCAGGCGCCGCGCCATGCCCCGGTCGTCGACCGCGCGGCCGGAGCGGACAACGCGGATCAAAAGATCCACGGCCGCCGCCGCCATTTCGGCGATCGGCTGGCGGACCGTGGTGAGCTGCGGCCACACGGTCGTCGCGATGAGCGTATCGTCGAAGCCGGCGACCGAGAGATCGGCCGGGATCTCGAGCCCGTGGCGGTTGGCCACCGCATAGACCGCCGCGGCCATGTCGTCGTTGCTGGCGAAGATCGCGGTGGGCCGGTCCTTGCGGTCGAGCAGTTTCTCGGCGCAGGCGAGCCCCGACTTGTAGGAAAAATAGCCCTGGCATATGTCTTCGGCCTTGACAGCGAGGTCCGCGGCCCGCATGGCCCGGCGAAATCCCTTGAAGCGGGATTCGCTGGCCCCCTGATTGGGGTGGCCTTTGATGAAGCCGATGCGGGAATGGCCTAAGGCAATGAGCCGGCTCGTCACCTCATGCGCCGCCTGGGCATCGTCGATATAGACGTAAGGGGCCACTTCGGTCTGGGTAAACGGCGCGATCCGCACATAGGGAATATCGGCGCCGGTGAGCGCCTCGACCAGGGCCTCGGACTCGCAGAGCGGCGGCGGCAGCACCAGCCCGTCGAGC
>JAKSBY010000488.1 GCA_022360855.1 Sphingomonadales bacterium
ATCGATTGACCCCGAGCACTTCAAGCGTTTCCTGCCGGTGATCAAGCAGGCGACGGATTCCGTCATCAATGTCTCGACCGGTGGCAGCCTGCTCAACACAATGGAGGAGCGCATTGCGCCGGCCAAATGGGCTTCACCTGAAATGTGCTCGCTCAACATGGGCTCGATGAATTTTTCCATGCACCCGCTTGCCGACCGCTACACCGAATGGAAGTTCGACTGGGAGGAGGATTACCTGCGCAATTCGGACAGCTACATCTTCCGCAACTCCTTCCGGGATATCGCGCAGATCGCCAAGGAGCTGGGCGGTGACCACAACGTCAAATTCGAGCACGAATGCTATGACGTCGGGCATCTCTACAACCTGAAATACTGTATGGACGACGGCTTGTTCGAGCCGCCGGTCTTCATTCAGTTCGTGTTGGGTATCCGCGGCGGGCTTGCTGCGACCGTCGCAAATCTGTTGTTCATGAAACAAACTGCGGATCGGCTTTTCGCCGACCAATACCAGTGGTCGGTGCTGGGCGCCGGCGGCAAACAGATGCCGATGGCGACCCATGCCCTGCTGATGGGCGGGAATGTGAGGGTCGGCCTGGAGGATTCCCTGTTCATCGAACGTGGCAAGCACGCGGCCTCCAACGCCGAACAGGTCGCAAAGATCAGACGCATCGCCGAAGAACTGGGATTCGAGATCGCGACGCCAACGGAAGCGCGGCGCATCCTGGGCCTGAAAGGCGGCGATCGAGTCAGTTTCTAGCACGGCCGGAAGAGGCCCACGAAGCAAAGGATGCGATCGGGAGACGGGAGCATGAAAGACGATTCGACGATCGATCGGCGGACATTTGCCATGCTCGGATTATCAGCTGCGGCTGTTGCGGCTGCCGGGAGATCCGGACGCGCGGAAGATTCCGAGGATCCGGATATCGGGGATACCTGGATGGAGGCGCGGTCCGGCGATATCCCGGTTTTTTTCGAAAACAGCGACGCCGAGTTTCAGTTCGTGCGCGCATTGGGCGCCGCCAACGCAGATGCCGCCGCGCTCGGCGAATGCATAACGGTCGTCAGGCGGATCGCGCCTGTGGTTAATGCGATCGAGCCGTCGCTGCCGGACTATCTGGAGAACTACTTCAAGCTGGCCGGGGTTTGGGCACCGGCCTGGACCGAGCTTGCCGGGAAGGTCGAATCCTGGGCCGATGACTCCGCCAAAAAGGGCGACGAAGTCAGCGCGCGGGCTGCCTATCTGCGCGCCACGGCCTATTACCGAACAGCCGAGCTCATTCATCCCGCGGCCGGCAAGGCCGTGGCAAAGGCGGTGAATGCCAGGGGCAGCCGTTGTTTCCTTGAAGCGGGCAAAAGGTTTGACGGCGGCTTTGAGGCGCTCAAGTTTCCCTATGAGGGCACGGAGCTTCCGGGCTACCTCATCACGCCGGACAAGACCGCCACCAGGCGGCCCACTTTTCTCTGTTTCACCGGTTTCGATGGGTCATCCGAGGAAGTGTTCTTCTGGGCCGGCGTAGCGGCCATCGAGCGTGGCTATAACGTCGCGCTGTTTGATGGGCCGGGCCATCGTGCGGTGCTGCACGAAGACCCGAAGATGGTTTTCCGCCCTGATTACAATGTCCCCGTCAGCGCATTCATCGACTACCTGACGACCCGGACCGATGTGGTCGATCCGGATCAAATCGCGCTGTGCGGCTGCAGCTTTTCCGGTGGGCTATCGGCGCGGGCCGCGGCGGAGGACCACCGCATCGCGGCCTATGTTTCCTACCCACCGATGATCGATAACTACGAGGCCTTCGGCGAGGCGGTCCCCGAGGAGATGTTCGATCTGGAGGCGCCACCCCATCCTGCCTGGGTGATGGGCGTCAAAACCCTCGGCGAACTGGTGGAGGCTATGAAGCCCTATAACTACCGCGCCGATGCGGCACGGATCAAAGCCCCGACGCTGGTGCTCTGGAGTTCGGGCGAAGGCCCGCTCTACAAAAAGCATGCGGAGGAATTCTACAGAGACCTGAACGTTCCCAAAGCCATTCACGGTTTCAAGCCCGCAGAAGGGGCGGCGGCGCATTGCTCGGTGAACAACATCATGCGCTTCAATCAGGTCATGTTCGATTGGCTCGATGAGGCCCTGAAATGGCGCGGCTGAGGGGCAAGCAACGGCCGATCCCTCACGGCGTCTCGGCGACCTCCCGCAGGTTGCGCAGGCCCATTTCGTATTCCCCGCCGATGGCCTCATCCAGGTCTATAAGATACTGCATGAAGGTTGCCCGCGGCTGCCTGAACCAGGGCTGGCCATCGCGCAGGTTGGCCGTGACGCTCCAGATGACTTCGGTTCCCCCGTCACCGGGTAACAGGATGAACCGCCCGTCGCCGCGTCCATCTTTTCCGAGCTCGATGTGAAACCGCATTTCGTCATAGGGCCTGTAGAGCGTGATCTCATTGCTCCCGACGCCAACCGCAGGGTGGCCGCTTTCCCAATGCATGGTCTGGCGCAGGCCCGACCCGCTGAACACGTATGTCGCGGCGGGATCCATCTCGGCCCAGGGCGACCATTTGGGCCAGTTCCTGAAATCCGCGACGAGCGCGAAAATCTCGTCCTGCGGCGCATCGATGACGATCCGGCGTTCCACATGGAGGTCATCCGGCAAGGTGTATCCGAGCACGAGGACGGCGCCCAGAAGCCCCGCGATGCCATACGCCGCTTTAACGAGCCAACTCATGATTTGCCTCCATTTACCGGAACGATCGAGAATCGGTTCGCATGAGCATAGAAAAGAATCAAGGATATATCAAGTATATAATAAATAAATGAAATGGAAATAGGGATCTAGTCATGTATATCTTCTTCACTAATCTAAAATACTCAAAAGAACATATTTTGAGGTACTTATATTTTATTTCTATGGCTATAGTAGCGCTCGTGCTTAGCGCCTGTACCGACCCGCCACAGAAGGAAGATGCGCTACCATTTGAGGCAATGGCCGCGCGCATCGCCGAGAGGCTTTTCGTCGCCCCTGGCGAACGGGTCCTGGTGGGCTACGACCCGGAGCATTTGCCGGAATTGGCGGCGGCGACACGGCAGGCGCTTTCGGCCGTCGGGGCGCATGTCGAGATGCATATCTACGGCGCCGACGACCGCTTCACCGAACGGCTGAACGAGGCGGATATCTACATCTGGCTGCCCTTCGGGCCCAAGTCGCCGTCGGCGCCGCGCATTACCGAATTTGCGGAAGCCAGCGCGTGGGTGATGCAGGACGAGCACCGGCAACTCCACTTCCACTGGGACGACGGCAGTCGCGCGCCGGACGGCCTGGTGGGCACACATTCGCCGGAACTCGACGCGATCTATGTGGACGGGCTGAACATCGATTACGACGCGCTTGACCGCGACATACGCCGGGCAGCCGAAGCCATGCGCGGCGGAGAGATCCGCGTCACCACGACCGCGGGCACGGATATCCGCTTCAGCCTCGGCGACCGGCCGATCACGGTGCAATCCGGCAACGCCTCCCGCGCGGCACTGCGTGAAGCCGTCGTACCGATCCAGAGGGAGATCGAGCTTCCCGCCGGCGCCCTGCGCGTCGCGCCGCTGGAAGAAAGCGCGACGGGCGTCATCTTCATCGAAGAGGCGCGCCTCTCGGCCGCGCCGTGGGACAACACCGCCGACGGCGCCGAACCCGCCGCGCGCCAACTCAAACTCACATTCGACGCGGGCAAGCTCGTTGATATAAGCGCGGCGGAAGGCGAGGCGGTTTTCCGCAAGTTCGTGGCGAACAATCCCGCCCTGGCGCATTTCCGCGAATTCGCCCTCGGATTCAACCCGCGGCTCACGCCGCCCGAGGACGGCGCCGTTCTGCCCTATTACGGCTATGGCGCCGGCGTGGTCCGTCTGAGCATCGGCAACAATCGGGAGCTTGGCGGCGCCGTGGAAGGGGAAGGATTTCGCTGGTTCCTGTTCGGCGACGCAACGGTGACGCTGCCGGACGGCTCCGCCCTGGTGAAGGATGGGGCCCTGCAAGAGTTCTAGTGCCGCGGCCGCAAAAATGCGGCCGAGTCGTCAGTTTAGGAACAAGCTTTGAAGCAAACGCCCATATGGATCATCGCCATTTGCGTCGCCTTGGCCGTTACGGTCGCGGAAGCCATCGGCACGCTGCGGCTTGCGCTGGGTACGGTGACCATCATTCTGTTGCCCTTCGTGCTCGCATTCCTGTGCGGCCTTTTGCTCAATCCAAATGTCTTGACCACCTGGCGGCCAATCATGGGCGCAGGCGCCGGCACGCGGGCATCGCGGCTCGTGGTGCCGGCGGTGATGCCGCTCGTGGTCTTGCTGAGCGCGCAAATCGGGGCGAATTTCGATGCCCTGGCGGAAGCCGGCCCAGCCCTGATCGCCCAGGAACTCGGCAATCTCGGCACGATGCTGCTCTCCATGCCGCTCGCCGTCCTTGTCTTCAAGATGGGCCGGGAAGCGGTCGGCGCCACATTCTCCGTGGCCCGCGAAGGCGGGCTTGCATTTGTGTTCGCCAAATATGGCCCGAACAGCCCGGAGGCCACGGGCGTTACGGCGGTCTATATTTGCGGGACCGTTTTCGGCGCGGCGGTATTTGCCATCTTCCCGCCGATCGTCGCCTCCTTCGAGCTTTTCGATATCCGCGCCCTGGCCCTGGCCTGCGGCATCGGCAGCGCCAGCATGGCCGGGGCCTGCGCAGCCTCGCTTACAGCAGCGGTGCCGGAAAAGGCCGAGCTGATCTCGGCACTAACAGCCGGGTCGAACCTGATCAGCAGCATAACCGGCCTGTTCGTTTCCATTTTCGTCGCCATGCCTATAGCGGAATTCTATTTTCGCCTCCTCACGGCCGGGCGCACGCCGGACGAGCGGGGCGAGCGATGACCGACCGTCAGGAAAACTCGTCGGGCTTGCGTGCCGGCGTCTTGGAGGACGCGAAGCTCGCCGCAGTCGCCCTCGCGGGAATCTTCTTTGCGCATTTGATCACCGGCGCCGCCGACCGGCGCATGCTGGTTGGCGGGCTGATCGTTTTCGCGATCATCGTTGCCGGTCAATTCATAGGACGGCTGATCGCCGTGCGCGGCTTACCAAGCCTTCTCTGGGTGGCGATCTTGGCAATGGTCGTAACCTGGCCCGGTGTACCAGGCTCCGAGTTCGTCCGCGACGCTATGGGCGGCATCGGGTTTCTTCTGGTCATCACGCCACTGATGGCCTTCGCGGCCCTGGGCCTGACCGGCGGAGACATCAGGCTTTTTCGCAAAGCCGGGCTGCGGTTCGTCGCCATATCGCTCCTGGTCTTTTTGGGGACGTTTCTCGGCAGCGTGCTCATCGCCGAGGCCGTCTTCAAGCTGAACGGGACATAGGGGGCCACGGTCCGGGAACGCTAGCTGCTCGTTGGATAAGGAACTGCCATGCACACAAAAAGTGAAAAATCGATCGTCTTCGGCGTTCTCGGAATATGCGGGGCCGCGGCCATGCTGTGGGGGGACATGCTGCTCTATTTCACGACCGAGCCGCTCGAAAGGCTGGGTACGGAACTCTTTGGTGTCATGGGCAGGGTTGACTGGGCGCGTCTTACAGCGGGCGGGCTCTTGGGGCCACTTGGCGCGGTCTTGTATTTGTTCGGCTATTTCCAGATCTACCTGACGGTCAAGGAAGAGCATAAGCGACAGGCGGCGGCCGTCTTTTTGTTGCTGGGGACCGGCATCATTGTCGGCGGTGCCTATCATGCCGGTTTCGCGCATATCGGGATGATGGTCTCGACCGGCCAGGAGGATTTGGCCGTCAGGGTCTTTGCCGAGGACATGGCCATCTACTACTGGATCGTGATGGGGACGCGGGCGGTCGCCTACCTCCTGCTCTCCTACCTCATCCTGCACAACATGACCTGGTATCCGCGCTGGGCTGTTCTGTTCACACCGTTAATCTGGGTCTTCTTCAAAGACCTGCCGCTCGCTCTGCCGCAGCCGCTGATGATCGTTGTCGCCGGCGGCTGGTATGGCTGGATTGAGTTGCTCTTCTTTGCGGTCACGGTGTTTTCGGCCCGGCGCACCCGCACTCTCTCCTTTTGACAGGTACGGGAACAGACCATCATGACGCGTAGAGTTGCGAGGCTTGTTGTCGGTACCCTGGCGATAGCGGCCGCAGGCGCTTGCACCGCGCCTCCCAACCTCCCCGAGCCGGACGTTGAGATCCGCTGGACGGCCTATGATGTCCCCCACATCACGGCGCGCGACTATCGGGGGCTGGGCTACGGCTACGGCTATGCCTTCGCGGAGCACCGGCTCTGCGATCTGGCCAACCACGTCATCACCATACGCGGCGAGCGTTCCCGCTGGCATGGCCCCGATGAAGAAACGCTGGCCGGGCTTGGCCAGGCCTCGAACCTGAATTCGGACCTGTTTTATCGCGTACAGGTGTCGGACGAACTGGTGAACAAGGCGGCAAGCGAGCTTGAGCCGGATTCCCGCGCCCTGGCCGAAGGCTTTGCGCGCGGCCTGAACAGATACATCGCCGATCATGCGCTTAGAGAAGACGGAGACCACTGCGGCGGCGCGCCACTGCCCCGCTTTCGGGGAACGGACGTGGTCCGCGCTGTTTTGGCCACCGGTACGATCCAGAAGGCCGTCTTTCTCTCGCCCCATGCGGTCAGCTCCACCTGGGAAGCGGTGGCGCCCGACAAAAGAGCGGGCTGGGAGTTGCCGGATGAGCCCTTTCCCGGCATTGGCAGCAATGCCTGGGTCTTTGGCGGAGACGTTTCGGAGACCGGCAGCGCCATCGTCGTCGGCAATCCGCATATGGCGTGGCGCAACCATTGGCTGGTCGGCCACCAGCTGCATATGACCATTCCCGGAGAATTCGATGCGGCGGGCATGTCCTTTCTCGGACTGCCCTTCCCGGTTGTCGGCTTTAACAAGGATGTCGCCTGGAACGTAGTCAGAGCCGCAACGGTAACCTATCTGGTGTGGCAGTCGGTAACGCTCGATGAGACGCAGTCGCCAGCTTCCTATGTTGTCGACGGCGTGACAAGACCGCTCGCGTTCAAGACCATCGCCATTGATGTCTTGCAAGACGATGGGGCGGTCGTACCACAGAGCTTCAAGATTCCTCATACGAATCTGGGACCGATTTATCGGCTGCCGAGCATAAAAGGCCGGCCGGCGGGCTGGTATGCGTTCACCGATCCATCGGAAGGCAACGCCAGGGGGATCGATCAGTTCCTGGCGGTAGCACGGTCCTCGAGCATGGAGGAGCTCGAGCGCGCGGTCGTGACGTATCGCGGCTTGAACACTCATATCCTGGCCGGCGACCGGCATGGCGATGCGCATCTCATCGCGACCGGCCCCATGCTCGACATCGGCGACGATCTGCTGAACGCCTGTAGCGTCGAGAACAGGGCCGGCACATTCAATCTCTTTGACGGCAGCAAGGAAATCTGCGCCGTTCGGGACGATACCGGCGCGCCGGTTCTGGCACCGCCGGCATACATCCCGGCCATTCACACCCGCGGCGCGATCCACAGCACCAATAACAGCCACAAACACGCCATTTTCGGCGAGCGTATCGCGGGATATTCGCGGTTCTTCGGTGAGGAGACATCGGGCTTCAGGAGCCTGCGCACCAATATGTCCGAACAGGCCGTGGGCGAGGCCATGGCGGACGGCCGCGTATCGGTGCAGGAAGCCAAGGAAGTCGTCCTCGATAACCGGAGCTTTGCCGCCGCGGCCTGGCTCGACCAGATTCTGACGGTCTGCGATACGCGGGACTCGAAGGAGCTGCGCCGGGGCTGCGCGATCCTGTCGGCCTGGGACCGGGCCAATGAGCGCGACAGCCGGGGAACGCTTTTCTTCCACGTGCTGTGGCCCAAGCTGGCCGACATGCCTGGTTTGTACGGCGAGCGAAACTCCAAGGACCCATTCGCCGTCCGGCCGATGCGCCTCTCGGCCGCCAACACGGCGGCAGTGGCCGAGGCCATAACCCAAACCGCGCGCACGCTCGATTCAATGGGCTTTTCGGGCGCCGAGCCCTGGGGCAAGATCATGAAGGCCGATACGGCCTTCGGCACGGTTGCGCTCCACGGCGGTGCGGGCGACGAAGGGGTGCTCAGCACGATCCGCGTTGGCGAACTGACCGACGACGGATTCTCCGAAATCAGGTCGGGCGATTCCTATGTTCAGGTCGTCTGGTGGGACGACGGAGTTCTCAGAGCCGATGTCTACCAGTCGCACGGCCAAACGGCGGATCCGACAAACAGAAAGACCTATGAGCAGCTCAAGATGTATTCGGAGAAACGCTTTTTCCGCATGCCGTTCTTTGAGGAGGAGATCGCGCGCGACGGCGTGATCCGTTCAATCAGGCTTTCGACCAAATTGACCGGGGAACAACACCATGACCCTGCCGCAAACCGCCGTTGACCAGTTCGAGGCGCTTTTGGGTGAGCGTTTTACGACGTCGCGCGGAATCTGCGCCGAGCACGGAGCCGACATATCGCATTTCGATCCCATGCCGCCCGATGCCGTCCTGTTCCCCCGTACGGCCGAAGAGGTGCAGGCCATCATGAAGATATGCACCGCTTGGCACCTCCCCGTCATACCCTACGGGGCGGGAACCTCAGTGGAAGGCCATATTCACGCCATGCACGGCGGGGTCTGTCTCGACATGTCCCAGATGAACCGCATTGTGAGAGTCAATGCTGAAGATATGGACGTGGTCGTAGAGCCGGGGGTGACGCGAAACCAGCTCAACAGCCATTTGCGCGATACCGGGCTGTTTTTCCCGATCGATCCCGGCGCCGATGCGTCGATTGGTGGGATGGCGTCGACGCGCGCATCGGGCACCAATGCCGTACGCTACGGCACCATGCGCGAAAACATCCTCAGCCTCGAAGTCGTCACCGCCTCCGGCGAGATCATCCGAACGGCCAGGCGCGCGCGAAAATCGGCGGCGGGCTATGATTTGACGCGGCTGTTTATCGGGGCCGAGGGAACCCTGGGCGTGATCACCCAGGTCGGCTTGAAGGTCCATGGCATACCGGAAGCCATATTGTCCGGCGTCTGCACCTTCAACGATCTAGAAGGAGCCATTCGCTCCGTCATGGAAGCCATTCAAATGGGCGTCCCCTTAGCGCGGGTGGAATTTCTGGATGAAGCCACCATCGCGGCTGTCAACCACATCTCGAAACTGGATTTGCCCGAGCATCCGACGCTCTTCTTCGAGTTCCACGGGACCGACCGGGCGGTGGAGGAGCAGGTAGCGCGCGTCCGCGACAGTGCGGAAACCCATGGCGGCTGGGGTTTCGAATGGGCGCGCAAGCCCGAGGAACGAAACCGGCTTTGGGCGGCCCGCCACGAGGCGGCACTCTCGATCGCAGCCTACGCGACCGGCACCAGGCAATGGTGGACCGATGTCTGCGTTCCCATTTCCCGGCTGGCGGAGTGCATCCTGCAAACCAGGACGGATATCGACCAGTCGGACCTGTTCGCCCCCATTCTCGGCCATGTGGGCGATGGCAATTTTCATGTGGGGATTTGTGCCAAAGAAGGCGACGAAGACGCATTTGGCAAGGCCGAAGCACTGCACGATCGGCTCGTCGGCCGTGCGCTCTCGATGGAGGGCACATGCACCGGCGAACACGGCATCGGCCGCGGCAAAATCTCCTATCTGGAGGATGAGTTGGACGGTGCCGTCGAACTGATGCGGAGGATAAAATCCGCCCTCGATCCACTCAATCTGATGAACCCGGGAAAGATATTCGCAAATGCATGAGAGACTGAAGGCATCGGCGGCCTCTTATATCGATAGCATCGCCCAGGACCTGCTGCGGGTGTCGCATGACCTGCATGCAAATCCCGAGCTCGCCTTCGAGGAATTCCATGCCTGCGAACTCCTGACGGCAACTTTGGAAGCTTACGATCTTTCACCCTGCGGCAACGTCTATACCCTGGAAACCGCATTCGAATGCGAGGTCAGCCGCGGCGAGGACGGGCCGGTGGTCGCGCTGCTCGCCGAATACGACGCGCTGCCGGGCATCGGCCATGCCTGCGGGCATAATCTGATCGCCACCGCCTCGCTGGGCGCGGCGCTGGCGCTGGCGCATGTCCGCGACGCGCTGCCGGGAACGGTCAGGCTGCTCGGCACGCCGGCGGAGGAAAAGGGCGGCGGCAAGGAGATCATGGCCCGCGCCGGGGCATTCGAAGGTGTGGATGCGTCGATGATGATCCACCCGTTCGGCCGGAATATGACTTCGTTCCCCTTCATCGCCTATGCCCAGGCCGACGTCACCTATCGGGGCAAGGCGGCGCATGCGGCCGCCGCGCCGCACCGGGGTGTCAATGCCCTGGACGGCCTTTTGCTGGCCTATCAGGGGATTTCCAACCTGCGCCAGCACATCAGGAGCACGGAGCGCATCCACGGTATCGTCACCGATGGCGGTCTGGCGGCGAACATCGTGCCCGAGACAGCCAAGGGAGAATTCTATGTCCGCGCCAAGGACATGGATGACCTGACGGCGCTGAAGCGCCGCGTGAGCGGGTGTTTCGAGGCAGGCGCGGCCGCATCGGGCGCGGCTGTGGAGGTCGTCTGGGGCGAGGTCGACTATCTCGACCTGAGGACCAACTGGCCTCTGGCGGTGCGCTTTCAGGCCAACGCGGAGACCCTGGGGCGGACCTTTTTCCCGCTGAACGAACTATCGGGCAACGCAACCGGCAGTACGGATATGGGCAATATCAGCCACAGGGTGCCCTCAATTCACCCCTTGCTCGCGGCCGCGCCACACGACGTGGCCATCCACACGCCCCAATTCGCCGACTATGCCGGTGGAGAGCTGGGCGACAGGGCTGCCCTGGACGGCGCCAAGGCTCTGGCCATGACGACGATCGATTTTCTGTGCTCAGAAGAGCTGCAGAAAGACGTGCGCCGCGCCTTGGAGGTATCCAAAGGCCTCGCTTAGACCGCGCCGCCCCCCGCTATTCTGCGGGCGCGAGCCTGCCCTCCGCCCTTTGCCGGGCCACCTCCCGTTCCCCATGCACCAAGCGATACAGCGCCGGGAGCACGACCAGGGTCAAGAGCGTCGACGAGACGATGCCGCCGATGACCACGGTGGCCAGGGGGCGCTGCACCTCGGCGCCGACGCCGACGTTAAACGCCATGGGGACGAAGCCGAGGCTGGCCA
>JAKSBY010000300.1 GCA_022360855.1 Sphingomonadales bacterium
CGAGGCGGTGCCGGGCTCGACGGTCAACCGGCTCTGCGGCTCCGGCATGGACGCGGTGACCCTGGCGGCGCGCGCCATCAAGGCGGGCGAGGCGGAGATCGTGATCGCCGGCGGCGTCGAATCCATGTCGCGCGCGCCCTTTGTCATGGGCAAGGCGGAGACGGCGTTCTCCCGCAAGGCCGAAGTGTTCGACACAACCATCGGCTGGCGCTTCGTCAACCCGGTCCTCAAGGCGCAATACGGCATCGATTCCATGCCCGAGACGGCGGAGAACGTGGCCGAGGAGTTTCAAATCCGCCGCGAGGACCAGGACGCGTTTGCGCTCCGGAGCCAGGAACGCGCCGCGGCGGCGCAAGCGAGCGGCCGGCTGGCGGCGGAGATCACGCCGGTGACCATCCCGCAACGCCGGGGCGAGCCGATCGTCGTTGACCGGGACGAGCATCCGCGCGCCACCAGCGCCGAGGCGCTGGCCAAGCTGAAACCCTTCGTCAAGGCCGACGGCGTGATCACCGCCGGTAACGCGTCCGGCGTCAATGACGGCGCGGCGGCGCTGATCGTCGCCTCGGAAGCGGCGGCGGAGAAATACGATCTCACGCCCCGTGCGCGCTTCGTGGCCGGCGCCGTGGCCGGCGTGCCGCCCCGGATCATGGGCATCGGCCCTGCGCCTGCATCCAAACGTGTTTTGGAGAAAGCCGGCCTCGGTGTCGCGGACATTGACGTGGTCGAGCTGAACGAGGCCTTTGCGTCGCAGGCGCTGGCGACCTTGCGGGAGCTCGGCCTCGCCGATGATGCGGAGCACGCCAACCCCAATGGCGGCGCCATCGCGCTCGGCCATCCCTTGGGCATGTCCGGCGCCAGGCTTTTGCTGACGGCGACCGAAGAATTGCACCGGCGCGCCGGGCGGCATGCGCTCTCTGCCATGTGCATCGGAGTCGGCCAGGGCATCGCGTCGGTCATCGAGCGGGTGTAGCCGCAGGATAATTAATTGACCGATCGGTCGGTTTATTATATGTTGGTTGCGTCATTGCGAGGAGCGTCAGCGACGCGGCAATCTCGCGACCTCCTGCCTCGTCATTCCCGCGAAAGCGGGAATCCATGTCGAGGCCATACTGGATGCCCGTTTGCACGGGCATGACGAGAGGGGCGGAGCCTTACGGCACTGATTTAGGAGCGAGCCATGTATGCGCAGATGGTGAAGTCCACAGGCGATACGGTGAAATCTCTCGAAGAGATGGAGCCGGATGAGCGCGCCTTTCAGGAGCGTATCGACGCCGATATCAAGATCGAGCCCAAGGACTGGATGCCCGAGGGCTACCGCAAGACCCTGATCCGGCAAATCTCGCAGCATGCGCATTCGGAGATCGTCGGCCAGCTCCCCGAGGGTAACTGGATCACCCGCGCGCCGACCCTGGAGCGCAAGGCGATCCTCATCGCCAAGGTGCAGGACGAGGCGGGCCACGGGCTCTACCTTTACTGCGCCGCCGAGACCCTCGGTGTCTCGCGCGACGAGATGAACGCGCAGCTCCTCGCCGGCAAGGCGAAATACTCCTCCATCTTCAACTATCCGACGTTGACCTGGGCCGATATCGGCGCCATCGGCTGGCTCGTGGACGGGGCCGCGATCATGAACCAGGTGCCCTTGCAGCGTTGCTCCTTCGGGCCCTACAGCCGCGCCATGATCCGCATCTGCAAGGAGGAGAGCTTCCACCAGCGCCAGGGCTACGACATCATGATGAAGCTCGTGGCCGGCACGCCCGAGCAGAAGGCGATGGCGCAGGACGCGCTGAATCGCTGGTGGTGGCCTTCCCTGATGATGTTCGGCCCGTCCGACGCCACCTCGGTGCACTCGGCGCAATCCATGGCCTGGAAGATCAAGCAGAACACCAACGACGAGCTGCGCCAGCGCTTCGTCGACCAGACGGTGCCGCAGGCCGAGTATCTCGGGTTGCAGGTGCCCGATCCGGACCTCCAATGGAACGAGGAACGCGGGTCCTACGATTTCGGCGAGGTCGACTGGGAGGAGTTCTTCCGGGTGCTTAAGGGCAATGGCCCGTGCAACAAAGAGCGGCTCGCGGCGCGGCAAAAGGCGTGGGACGACGGCGCCTGGTTCCGCGACGGGCTGATGGCGCATGCGGAGAAACACCGGGCGCGCAAAGTCGCGGCGGAATAGGGGAGGGCATCATGTCGAGCGAATGGCCGCTTTGGGAGGTCTTCATCCGCGGACAGCACGGTCTCAGCCACCGCCATGTCGGCAGCCTGCACGCGCCCGACGCGGAGATGGCCGTCAACAATGCGCGCGACGTCTACACGCGGCGCAACGAGGGGGTCTCGATCTGGGTCGTCAAGGCCGGCGATATCACCGCGAGCGCGCCCGGCGACAAGGGCCCGCTGTTCGAGCCGTCCAACTCGAAGGTCTACCGCCATCCGACCTTCTTCGACATTCCCGATGAAGTGGGCCAGATGTGATGCCAGGAAACTCTAAGACTACCGATCCGAAATTCGAGTTCGCGCTCAGGATGGGCGACAACTGCCTGATCCTGGGGCAGCAGGTCGGCGCCTGGTGCGGCCACGCGCCGGCCATCGAGGAAGATATCGCGCTCGCCAATGTGGCGCTCGATCTGATCGGCCAGACCAGACTCTGGCTCGCCTATGCCGGCAAGGTCGAAGGCGCGGGACGCAGCGCCGACGATCTCGCCTTCCTGCGCGACGCTCGGGATTTCCGCAACGCGCTTCTCGTTGAGCAGCCGAACGGCGATTTCGGCCAGACTCTGATGCGCCAATTCCTGTTCGACGCCTGGCATTACCCCATGCTGGACGCGCTGACGGGATCGTCGGAATCGGAAATCGCCGAGATTGCCGAGAAATCGGTGAAGGAAGCGTCCTATCACCTGGAGCGTTCGCGCGATCTGGTGATCCGCCTCGGCGACGGCAGCGATGAGAGCCATCGGCGCATGCAGACCGCGCTTGACGAACTCTGGCGCTTCGCCGGCGAGCTGACCACGTCGGATGATGTGGACGAGGCGCTGGCGGTCGCCGGCATCGTGCCCGATCTCGCCGAGATCGAAGCGCGCTATCTGGACATCGTCCGCGCCGCCTGCGACGCGGCGACCCTTGCTCTGCCCGAAGACGCCTTCATGCAGTCCGGCGGCAAGACCGGGATGCATACCGAAGCGCTCGGCTATCTTTTGGCCGATATGCAGTTTCTGCAGCGCGCCTATCCCGGGGCGACCTGGTAACGGGCTATGGGCACGGTCGCGGTTCGTCCCTCCGTCGATGAGGTCTGGCGCTGGCTGGAAGACGTGCCGGATCCTGAGATCCCGGTGATCTCGGTGGTCGATCTCGGCATCGTCCGCGATGTCGCTTGGGAGAATGAGGAGCTCGTCGTCACCGTCACGCCCACTTATTCCGGCTGCCCAGCCACGACGGTGATTGCGCTCGATATCGAAGAGGCGATCCGCCGCCGGGGCGTTACCAAGGTGAGCCTGAAGACCCAACTCTCGCCGGCCTGGACGACGGCATGGATCACGGAGGCGGCGCGGGAACGGCTCAGGGAATTCGGCATCGCGCCGCCGGTGGAAGGTGCATCGTGTGCCGGCGCGCTCAAGGCCCCGCCAGTGGTCGCCTGTCCGCGCTGCGGCTCGGAAGCGACCGAAAGGGTCAGCCAGTTCGGCTCCACACCCTGCAAGGCGAGCTACCGCTGCACCGCCTGCCTCGAGCCCTTTGATTATTTCAAAAGCTTCTGAGCATGGCGCGCTTCTATCCCCTCGAGGTCACCGATATCCGGCGCGAGACGCGCGATTCCGTCGTCGTCACTTTGGCGCCGCCGGTGGAAGAGCGCGACGCGTTTCACTTCATCCAGGGCCAATACCTCACCTTCCGCCGCAAATTCGACGGCGAGGAGCTGCGCCGCTCCTACTCGATCTGCGCCGGTCGCGGCGAAGGCATCCTCCGGGTCGGCATAAAGAAGGTCGATGGGGGCTGCTTCTCCTCCTGGGCCAATGAGGCGCTCGAGGTGGGCGACACCCTGGAAGCCATGGCGCCCATGGGCAACTTTCATGCGCCCCTGGAGCCCGAAGCGGCGCGCCATTACCTCGGCTTTGCCGGCGGCAGCGGCATCACGCCGGTGATCAGCATCATCAAGACCGTGCTGGCGGAGGAGCCACGGTCGACTTTCACGCTCGTCTACGGCAACCGCGCCGCCAATGCGATCATGTTCCGCGAGGAGCTGGAAGACCTCAAGAACCTGTATATGGGCCGCCTCAACATCATCCATATCCTGGAGACCGAGGCCGACATCGATCTCTTCTCCGGCGTCCTGACCCGGGAGAAGTGCGACGCGCTGTTCGGCCGCTGGGTCGCCGTCGACGGCGCGGATATGGCCTTTATCTGCGGGCCGGAGCCGATGATGCTCGCGGTCGCCGATGCGCTCCGCGCGCACGGGCTCGACGACTCGAAAATCAAGTTCGAACTCTTTGCCTCGGCCCAGCCGGGCCGCGCCCGAAAGCCGACGGCCTCGGCGGAGACGTCCGCCACCGCCGGCGCCTGCAAGGCAACCGTGATCCTGGACGGCGTCAGCCGCGCTGTCGAGATCCCCAAATCGGGCCAGTCGGTGCTGGAGGCGGCGCTCGAAGCCGACATGGGCGCGCCCTTCGCCTGCAAGGCCGGCGTCTGCTCCACCTGTCGTGCCAAGGTGATCGAAGGGGAAGTGGAGATGGCGGCCAACTATGCCCTCGAGGACTACGAGGTCGAGCGCGGCTATGTGCTCACCTGCCAGTCGACGCCGCTCAGCGACACCCTCGTCGTCGACTACGATCAGTAGGGTCTGCGCATGACCGACGAAACCGGCATCCTCGACTATCTCGAACGCGGCGGAAAGCTCTCCTCGCCCGACAACGCGCCGGCGCGCTACCGCGCCGAACTACTTCGGCAGATGGCGAGCTTTGTCGATTCCGAGATCGCCGGCGCCGCGGGCTTTGCCGAATGCATCAATCTCGGCCCCCGGATCGTCGCGCGCATCGCCGCCTCGCGCATCGTTCTGGAGAAATTCGACCACGCGGAGCGGGTGCTCAAGATCATGGGCGAATTCGGCGCCGATACGACGCGCTACGAGACCTTGCATCCCTGGACCGCGCGGGTGGAACGCGATCGGGACCTCGGCGCCAAACGCCTGCCGGGCGACATGCGCCTCAACGTGTTTCACTATCCGATCGCCGGCTGGGCTGACGCGGTCACCCTGAATGTGCTGATGGGGGTGGCGACGGTGATCCAGCTCGAGGAGCTTGCCGACGGCTCTTACCAGCCGCTCGCCGAGATCTTCCGCGAGATCCTGCCGCGCGAGACACGCCACGCCGAGCTCGGCGAGGAGGGCCTGCGGCAGATCGCGGCCGAGAGGAAGAAACAGCGCGACGAGATTGCCGCCTCGGTGGCGTACTGGCGCGGACGTGTCGCGGCCAGCTTCGGCGCCATCGAATCGCCGCGTTTCGACCTGCTCAGCCGCTTCGGCCTCCGTCACCGGCCCAATGAAGAGCTGCTGGCGGCCTGGAACCAGAAACTCGACGCGCTGCTCCCTGACATCCTGGGCTGAAAACCGGTGTCAGGCGCTATAGTGGCGCCATGAATCGACGACGCGCCCTCACGCTTGCCGCCGCGCTTGGGCTGGCCATTGTGATTGCTCTCGGCTGGCGCCCGGCCGGCCGGCTCGCCGAGGGCGTTGATTTGTTACAGGGCTTGGCGGCGGGTCAGGTCCTGCCCATGATTTCCCGCACACCGATCGCCTTCACGGTCGACGGCGTGCGCCGCGAGGCGGACTTCTATCGCGACCGGGAGAGACCGCCCAAAGCCGGCATCGTCGCCGTACCGGGCGCACATCCGGCCGGGCGCGACGAGGCGCGATTGGTCCAGCTTGCGCATACCCTGGCGGCGCATGGCTTTGCGGTTCTGGTGCCGGAGATCACCTCGCTTCGCCGCCTTAACGTGACCGCCGGCGATGCCGACCCCATCGCCGATACGCTTCGCCATCTGGCGTCCGAGCTCGGCTCCGGCCGTCCGCTCGGCGTCGCCGCCATCTCCTATGCGGTCGGCCCGGCGGTGATCGCGGCGAACCGCGCGGATCTCAAAAACCGAGTGGATTTCCTTCTCGGCGTCGGCGGCTATTACGATACGGGCGCGGTCGTGACTTTCTTCACCACGGGAAACTTCCGTGAGACGCGTGAGGATGCCTGGCGCTATCTCGCGCCCAACGCCTATGGCAAATGGGTCTTCGTGCGTGCCAACGCCACCCGGCTCGCCGATGCGGATGACCGGCGGCTCCTGGTCGCGATCGCGACCCGCCGGCTTGGCGACATCTCCGCCGATATCACCGATTTGGTTGCCGGGCTGGGATCAGAAGGAAAGGCAGTGCTGGCGCTGCTCGACAACCGCGATCCGGATCGCGTACCGGCGCTGCTCGGGGCGCTGCCGCCGGCGATCCGGGAGGAGTTGGCGGCCCTCGATCTCTCGCGCCGCGATCTCGGCGGCGACGGCCC
>JAKSBY010000605.1 GCA_022360855.1 Sphingomonadales bacterium
TCGATGCCGATGCCGCGCGCAATGTGTGGGCCGAAGATCTCCAGCATGCGCCCGGTGCCGGTGCCGATATCCAAAAGATCGTCGACGGACTTGCCCGCGAGGGCGTTCATCAACGCGCGCTCGACCTTTTCTTCGGGCGCGTAAAGCGAGCGGATACGCTTCCAATCCTTGGCGTGATCGCGGAAATAATCCGCCGCCGCGCGGGCCCGCGTCTCGCGGACCAGGGCAAGCCGGTCGAGGTCGCGCCGATGGGTCGGGTCCTGTTCGGGAATCAGTTCGGTCAACGTCGCCGCTAAATGCGACGCGTCGCCGAAATCCGCCAACCGATAAAACACCCAGGTGGCCTCGCGGTAGCGGTTGAGGAGCCCGGCTTCGCACAAAAGCTTGAGATGGCGGGAGACGCGGGGCTGGCTTTGGCCGAGGATCTGAATGAGCTCGCTGACGGTGAGCTCGCCATGGCGCAAAAGGCCCAGAATCCTGAGTCTCGTGGGCTCGCCGGCTGCCCGGAGCGCGGTTAACAGAGTGTCCATAGCCAATCCGAATTTGGCGCGGCAGCGCCCCGATTCCTTGCCTGTTATAAATATAAAGATATCTTTATATGTCGTAAAGGAAAAGATCGCCGATCCGACAGCGTGGTTGTGCCGTATTCCTTCAGGCGATATGAAATGCCAAGAAAAAGCCCCATTCGCTGCGTAACCGATTTGCCTGCGCGCAGTCTCAGCTTCATACCCCGCCACAGCCGAAGGTTCCGATGAGTAAGCACCTAAGTCACTTCCAGCGCCTGGCACCAGTGCTGTTGATCGCGATTCTTATCAGCGCCTGCGCCACCAAGCCGCCCGCGTCGGATCCCGTGGCGCTGGCCGAATACGAGCGCGAGAACGATCCCTTCAAGCCCCTCAACAAGGCGACCTGGAAATTCAATGTCGCCGTGGACAAGGCGATCCTGCGCCCGCTGGCCATCGGCTATCGCACGGTAATGCCCGGGTTCCTCAGGCAGATGATCACCAACGTGTTTCAGAACGCCGAGATGCCGCTCGTGTTCGTGCACGAGCTGTTGCAAGGCGAGCCGAAGCGCGCGGGCGTCACGGTGGGACGTTTCCTCACCAACACCACGGTCGGCATCGGCGGCCTTCTGGACCCGGCGACGGAATGGGGCCTGGAGCGCCATGACGAAGACTTTGGGCAGACACTGGCGGTTTGGGGCGTCGGGCCCGGGCCCTTTGTCATGCTGCCGTTTCTCGGCCCGTCGAATGTGCGGGACGCCTTCGGATTCGCCGCCGACCGCTTTGCCGATCCCGTCGGCATCGCCATCGATCATGCGGATGTGAAGGGCCTGCAACTTGGACTGACCGCCGGCGAGGCATTCGACATTCGCCAGCGCAATTTCGACGTGATCGAGGAGGTCTACGCCTCACCCGATACCTATACGACCGCGCGCTCGGTCTACCGGCAGAACCGCGCCTTTGACATTTCCAACGGCGCGATCACCGAAAGCGAGGAGGAAGAGGAGTTCTTCGATGAGGACTTCGAGGATGAAGAATTCGAAGACGAGTCGTCGGCCGAGACGAACTAGGGCGTGACGTTGACCACCGTGGCCGGCCAAATAGCCGCTGAGACCCTGAGGCCCGGATCGCCGACGGTCCAATGGCCGCCGGTGCCCGACCTCGCCGGCGCCCTGGTGCTTGGTGTGCTGCGGCAAATCGAGGCCGCGAACACGCTGCCGGCCGATACGCTGGCCGCGCGTCAGCAGGATCAGCTTGAGCGGCTGACCGATTTCGCCCACAAGTCGACCCAACATTATCGCAACGTTCTGGCGCAAGCCGCGCGCGGCAAGGTGAACCGCTCGGACTTCTGGAGCTTCTGGCGCACGATCCCGACGGTCTCGACCGCCGATCTCAACAAGAACCGGCTGCGATTCACCGCCGGAAAGCTGCCGAAACAACATGGCGCCGTCACCGCACGCCGCGTCGGCATGCCGGATGGATCGACGCTACGGCTCAAGACGACCCCGATCCCCGATCTGATCGAAAAGACGATACAGATTACGATGATGCGCGCCTGCGGCTGGGAATTCGACGGGAAGCTGGCGATGTCCGGCGATGCGAAGATCGCGTCTCCCCGAATCTCGCCGCATTGGGGCATGCCGTTCAAGACGGGGCCCATGCTGCGGATGCCGGCGGACGCATCGGCAGCGGTCTGGCGTGAACGGCTCGGCGCCTTCCGGCCCGACTATCTGGTTCTCCCGGCGTCGAAATTTGCGCTGTTGCGGCCTTTGCTCGAAGGCGCGGACCGGCCCGATGGCCTGAAAGAGGTCCTGGTGGTGGGCGCGGCGTCTCACGAGATTACGGAGGTCGAGGGCCTGCGCGTCAGGCGGTTCGTCACCCTCACCGGGGTCGGCGCGATTGCGGCGGAGCGGCCGGATGGCGGCGAGTACCAGCTGCAGCCGGCGGCGACATTGTGTGAGTTACTGGCAGCAGGCGGCGAGCCGGTTGCACCGGGCGTTGCCGGGCGCGTCGTCCTCACGCCGCTGCATAACTTCGCCATGCCGATCCTGCGCCTTGATCTCGGCATCACGGCGACGCAGACCTCCGCCCCCGGCGCTCCCGGACCGGCCACCATCGCGTTTTCCTAGGCGGATCGTTAACCCCCGATCTCGCTCTTGAAATCTTCGTATTTGCCGCCCTTCGACCGGGGAATCTCCTCGACGTAGGAAATCGGCAGTTCGAAGTCGGTGCCGAGCCGGTCGCAGATCATCGTGCGTAAAGCGTCCTCCTCGTCGGACGTGACCTCGCGCTCGGGCACCAGCGTAACCCGAATCTCCTGAAGGCTTGTCTGGACGAGTTGAAACTGGCGGATCGGCGCCACCGCGTTCAGATCGTCGGAATTGAAGCGCGGCCAGAGCTTGTCGCCGTTGGGCAGCGTCAGCATATTGCGCGTACGCCCCATGATCCGCTTCAACGCCGGCATGGCGCTGCCGCAGGAGCAACGCGCCGCGACCTCGGCATGATCGCCAATCTCATAGCGGATCAGCGGCATCGCGGCATTGTGCAGCGGCGTGAGGACGACGCGCCCGGTCTCGCCCGGTGCCACGGGCTCGCCCGCCTTGTCGAGCACCTCAACATAAATGTCTTCGGCCTGCACGTGATAGGCATCGCCCCTCAGGCATTCGAGCGCCACGGTGCCAACCTCGCGGGTGCTGTATTTGTCGGCAACCGGCACGCCCCAGGCCGCCGCGACCGCCTCGCGCACCCCGTCGACCAATGCCTCGCCGAAGGTGAAGACCTTCCGCAGCCGCCCAAAGGTGATGCCGCGGGCCAGGCAGTATTGCGCGACAGCGCGGGCATTGGTCGGATAGGTCACCAGATAGTCCGGGTCCTCGCCCTTGAGCCACTCGACCTGCTGCGACACCGGCAGTGACGCATCGAAGGCCGCTTCGGGCCCGCAATTCAAGGCGCCCAGCCAGCTGTTGCCGCGCGGCTCGGTCGACGTCCCGTCCGGGTTTCGCGGGACTGCTCTCAAGGCCGCCACCCTTCCCTTCGGGTCCGCGCCATGCGACAGGTAGTAGCGCATATTCGTTGCCGCGACGAAGGCGTTGGCGCGTGCGGTCCAGGCCACGGTAACGGGCATACCGGTGGAGCCCGAGGTCGTGAATTTCGAGACCACGCCATCCTGTTGCGGCACGTTCTTGCATTCCAGCTCCTCCGAGCTGGCCTGCAATTCACCACGCGTCAGGATCGGCACGGACCGGAATCCTTCAGGAGAAAGGCTACCTTGATCGAGCCCCGCGAGCCCTTCGAGGCGATCGCGGTAGAACGGGATGGTGTCGCGTGCGAACCGCAGTATGACCGCGAGCTGGCGTAGCTGATGGGCGCGGATGTCGGCCGCCGGCCAAGTCTCGATCTCCAGCAAAAGATCGTAGATCTCCAAGGTCAGCGCCACCGAGGCCGACGGGATGGCCGGCCAGGCAAGCGACGGCAGCATGGTGCGGACCGGAAGCTCGGCGCTGGTGCGGGCTGATGCAGCGGGCTTGGACATGCGCCCTGCTATGGCATCTGTTGGTCCCGCCGACAAGCCGGCGGGTGACAGTTTAGCGAAATTCCTAGGTTCGCGGCTTTCCGCGGTAGATCACCTGCCGGGAAGGGTTGGCGCCGACGCCGTAGGCCAGCTCGGCCGGGTGCGCGATGTCCCACAGGACGAAATCGGCGCGCTTTCCGGCCTCAAGGGTTCCGATCTCATCGCGGCGACCTAGCGCCTGGGCAGCGTTGCGGGTGACGCCGGCCAGCGCCTCCTCGGGCGTCATACGAAACAGCGTGCAGGCCATATTCAGCATCAGAAGCAGTGACTGGGCCGGCGAGGTACCGGGGTTGCAGTCGGTCGCGAACGCTATGGGCACGCCGGCAACACGGAACTTTTCGATCGGCGGCCGGCGGGTCTCGCGCAGGAAGTAAAAAGCGCCGGGCAGAAGCACCGCGACCGTGCCGGCCTTGGCCATGGCGGCGATGCCGACATCGGAGACGTATTCCAGGTGATCCGCCGAAAGGGCCGAGAATTGTGCCGCCAGGGCGCCGCCGCCCGAGTCCGAAAGCTGATCCGCATGCAGCCGGAGCGGCAGGCCCAGA
>JAKSBY010000286.1 GCA_022360855.1 Sphingomonadales bacterium
CGCCGGGGATTTCGAGGCTGAGACCGGGAAGAGAGTCCTCGTCTCCTTCGCCGCCTCGTCGGCGCTGGCGCGGCAGATCGAGACCGGCGCTCCGGCGGATCTGTTCATCTCGGCCAACTTCAAATGGCTGCAGCATTTGGACGCGGGCGGCCTCATATCGTCGGTAGGGCGGCGGCCGGTGGCGCTCAACCGGCTCGCCCTGGCGGCGCCGACGGGGAGTGGCGCTGTGGTGACGCTCGATAGTCCGAGGTCGGTCCTGTCCGCGCTTGGGAACGGCCGTCTGGCGGTCGCCGAGACTCAGACAGTGCCGCTCGGCATCTACAGCCGGCAGGCGCTTGAGGCAATGGGGCTGTGGCGCCATGTGAACACGCGACTGGCGCCGGCCGCCAATGCCCGCGCTACCCTGGCGCTCGTCGAGACCGGCGCGGTGCCGCTGGGCCTAGTCTACGCCACGGATGCGGCGGCATCGCGGCGCGTGACAGTCCTGGCAATGATTCCGGAGGCCAGCCATGAGGCGGTCACCTATTGGGCGGCGCTTGTTTCGGGGCGCGAGTCGGAGGGTGCCCACGCCTTGCTCGCCTATCTGGCTGGGGAGGCGGCCCGCGGTGTCTTCAATCGGCATGGTTTTTCGATACCTCGGGGCGAGCCGGGACCCTTGTCCCAAAACGGCACAGAGGACTAGATTTGTTTGCTCCTGAAACAGCCAATTCGGGGCGTTTCGCGCGCGTATTTTTCTAAGTTATTGATTTCAATGGATTTTCAAACTTGGCATGGCGCTTGCTTAGAGAAGGGTACAGGCAAGATTTTTCAGGCTAAAGAGGAAAGGAATTCGCCATGCAGAGTTTTTGTCTCACCGCACAGGTCGACCAGAGCGTTGATCATCTGCTTGAGGCCGAGGGCCCGATGGCACTCCACGTGGCGATGAGCGAGCGCCGTGCCGCCATCGAAGACAACGACTTTATCGCCGCACGGTTCTGGGACGAGGTTTCGATCCGTCTCGGCCGCCTTCGCAAGGCGCCGTTCGTGAACATCGCGTCGTAACGGCCGAGCGGCCAGCGCTTTCGCTTCCTTGAGCGCGCAGGTCCTCTATAGTGCGGGCAGGCTCATCGAAAGGGCAGGCCCGCTCCCATGCCGGCGAAGCAGCTCGCAAAGAATGCCCAGGTTCGCTATCTGACCAGCCCGGCGCGCAAGTCGCTGCGCCGCTTTTCTGCCGAGGCGCGCCGCCGCCTCGCTGCCAATCCCCACACGATTACCTACTATCATCGTGCCGACGATCCCTATAGCCATCTGATGGTGCAGGCGCTGCCGCGGCTCCACAAAACCTACAACGTTGAGATCGTGCCGAGAGTGGTCCGCACTTTGCCTGCGGATTCGCTGGCGATGCCCGAGCTGGCGGCCGCCTATGCCCTTGAAGACGCCGCGCGGCTGACCGGGCTTTATCCGTTTCTCCAATTCCCGGCAAACCCCGTTCCGCCCGAATCCGAAACCGTCCTAAAGGCGTCGCTTCTGTTGGCCGCCTACGAACGGCAGGACTGCTTTTTTGAAGTCGCCGAGACCATCGGCGCGGCGCTTTGGTACGGCATGGGCGAGGATCTCGGGGCTATCGAGGCGCAGTTGCCCAAGGGCGACGAGCGGCTCATGGCGGAACGTCTGGCGGCCAATGAAGGCGAACTGGTGCGCCGCGGCCACTATATGAGCGCCATGCTGCACTACGGCGGCGAATGGTATTGGGGGATCGATCGGCTCGATCATCTCGAACGCCGGCTGATCGGCCTGGGTGCCGAGCGGGTCGAGGATCAGGTCGCTCTTTTCGATCATGGCGCCCGGGCGCTCATGACCCGCAAAGCCGCGGCGGCGCCATCCGGGCCTTTGGCGGTCTTCTTTTCGCTGCGCAGTCCCTATTCCTATATCGGCCTGGAGCGGGCTATCGAATTCGCGGATTATCACGGTCTGGATCTGGTCCTTAAGCCGGTCCTGCCCATGGTGATGCGGGGTTTGCCGGTGCCCCGCGCCAAGCAGATTTACATTATCTTGGATGCGAAGCGGGAGGCGGAAGAGCTGGGCATCGGCTTCGGCAACTTCGCCGATCCGGTCGGCACCGGAATCGAGCGGGCCTTTGCTCTCGCCGCCTATGCCAGGTCCGAGGGCCGGGAGCTCACCTTCTTTCAGTCGCTCGCGCGCGCGGTCTGGCGCGACGGGCTCGACCTGGCGACCGATGCCGGCCTCGAAAAAGCCGCGACGCGCGCCGGGCTTGACTGGGGGGCCGCAAAGCCGCATCTCGCCGACGAAAGCTGGCGCGAATGGGCGGAGGCCAATCGCGCCGCGCTCACCTCGCTCGGCCTGTGGGGCGTGCCGGTCTACAAATACGGCGGCCTCGCGGTTTGGGGCCAGGATCGGCTATGGGCGATCGAGCGGGCGATCCTTGAGGATGTCGGCGTTGAAGACTAGCGGCGCCATTCCCTTTATCGCCGATCCGGACCCGCCCTACGGCGCGGCGCGCCAGGTCTCGCCCCTGATCCGCCGGATTGTGGCGAAGAATCCGAGCCCCTTCACCTATACCGGTACCGGCACCTATATCGTCGGCGCGGGCGAGGTCGCGGTCATCGACCCCGGACCGGCGCTGCCGGAGCATCTCGACGCGATCATGGGGGCGGTCGCCGGCGAGACCGTCAGCCATATTCTGATCACGCACACGCATCTGGACCATTCGCCCCTGGCCGGGCCGTTGGCGGAAAAGACCGGCGCGCCGATCTTCGCCTATGGCGCACATGGCTCCGGCCGCACCGGCGGCATCGACCGGGAGGAGGCGGTGGAAGAGGGCGCCGACCGGGACTTCCGCTTCGACGAGGCGCTCTGTGACGGCGACCGCATCGAAGGCGCCGGCTGGACCTTCGAGGCGCTGCATACGCCGGGCCACACATCGAACCATCTGTGCTTTGCGCTGGAGGAGGAGCGGGCGCTTTTTACGGGCGATCACGTCATGGGCTGGTCGACCACGGTGATCTCGCCGCCGGACGGCGACATGGCGGCCTATATGGCCAATCTCAGGCGTCTTCTGGAGCGCGACGATAGGAGCCTGTGGCCGACCCACGGCCTGCCGGTCACCGAGCCGAAACCGTTCCTCAAGGCCCTGATTGCCCATCGCGAGGAACGGATCGCGCAGATCCTCCACATTCTTGCCGCCGGCCCGGCGACGATCGCCGCGATGGTGCCGCAGATGTATCGCGACGTGCCGGAATATCTGCACCCCGCTGCCGCCCGGTCGGTGCTGGCGCATCTCATCCAGTTGGTCGATGAAGGGGCGGTGCAGGCCGGTGACGGCGCCCGCATCGACGCCACCTACGGCCTGGCCTGACTGTGACGAAATACAGCACATGACAAATCTATGAATCCGCCTTCGAGCGCCCTATATAGAGGCTGAGTCCGCTTGTGAACGAGAGACCAGGGGCATGAACTCACCGGTCACAATCCCGGGCCGCGGCGACGCGGTCGATCTCGTCGACGAGATCAAACGGCTGCGCCGCGAGCGCAACGCGGTGATCCTGGCGCATTACTACCAGGACGGCGAAATCCAGGACATCGCGGACTTCGTCGGCGATTCGCTCGATCTGTCGCGCAAGGCGGCGGCCACGGATGCGGAGGTCATCGCCTTTTGCGGCGTCCGCTTCATGGCCGAGGTGGCGAAGATCCTGAGCCCGGAGAAGACCGTGGTCCTGCCCGACATGGCGGCCGGCTGCAGCCTGGAGGATTCCTGTCCGCCGGAGGAATTCGCGGCGTTTCGCGCGGCCCATCCCGACCATATCTCGCTTACCTATATCAACTGCTCGGCGGCGGTGAAGGCGGAGACCGACATCATCGTCACCTCGTCGAACGCCGAGCATATCATCGGCCAGATCCCCGAGGACCAGCCCATCCTGTTCGCGCCCGACCGCTATCTCGGCGGCTATCTGGCGCGCAAGACGGGCCGCGACATGCTGCTCTGGGACGGCACCTGCATCGTGCATGAGCAGTTTTCGGAAAAGGAGCTGATCAAGCTCAAGGCCCGGCACCCAAATGCGCCGGTTACCGCGCATCCCGAATGCCCGCCGCATATCCTGGACCATGCCGACCATGTCGGCTCCACCTCTTCGATCCTGAAATTCGTGCTGGAGAGCGTGGCCGATACGTTCATCATCGCCACCGAGCCGCATATCATCCATCAGATGGAGCGCGCGGCCCCGGCCAAGACCTTCATCGGCGCGCCGGGCGCGGACGGCAACTGCAACTGCAACAACTGCCCGTTCATGGCCCTGAACACCATGCAGAAGCTCTATGTCGCCTTGCGCGATCTGGAGCCCCGCATCGAGCTGGACGAGGACACCCGGCTCAGGGCGCTGAGGCCGCTGGAGCGGATGTTGGAGATGTCGCCAACCAAAAGCGCGGCGCCGGACCTTTCCAAGATCGGCGAGGCCGTGGCTTGAGCGAAGCCGGCGCGCTGCCCCTCGACCCCATCGAGGTCGAGGCCTTTATCGAAGCCGTTATTGCGGAAGATTTGGGGTCGGGCGACCGTACCTCCCAGGCAACCGTCTCCGCCGAAGAGCCGCTGACCGCCGCCATGGTGGCGCGGGAAAGCCTCGTCGTTGCCGGTCTGCCGCTGGCGGTCGAGGTCTTCAGGCATTTCGATCCCGACGCCGAAATCGATATCCACGCAACCGACGGCAACGCCGCCGCTGCCGGCGACGCGCTTCTCACCATCTCCGGCCACGCGCGGGCGGTCCTCGCGGCGGAGCGGCCGGCGCTCAACATCGTTCAGCATCTTTCCGGCATCGCTACCCTGACGCGGGCCTATGTGGAGGCCATCGCCGGCACCGGCGCGGTGCTCCTGGACACGCGAAAGACCGTCCCCGGCCTGCGCCGTCTGGCCAAATACGCGACCCGGCTGGGCGGCGCGCAGAACCACCGCATGGGGCTCTACGACGCGGTGCTGATCAAAGACAATCATATCGCGGCATCGGGCGGCATCGTCCAAGCCATCGCAAAAGCGCGCGCCGCCGGCGAGGCCCAGATCGAGGTCGAGTGCGATATGCTCGACCAGGCCCGCGCGGCCGTGGCCGCCGGCGCCGACCGTTTGCTCCTGGACAACATGACGACCGACGAATTGCGCCGGGCGGTTTTGGAGGTGGATGGCCGGATCCCGCTGGAGGCATCCGGCGGCGTCACCTTGGAGAACATCCGCGCCATCGCAGAGACCGGCGTCGACTACATCTCCGTCGGCCGCATCACGCAATCGGCGCCCGCCGTCGATATCGGCCTCGATACCGACCGGCCCGGCTCAGAATGACAGGCCGAGCCTGTTGAGCGCGAAGCCCAGGAATATCGCCAGGCCCAGGGCAAACGTGGCCATGCCCGCAAGCAAGATGATGCGGATTCTGCGGATGCGGCTTTTCCCCAGAAGTACGGCTTTCACGATCTCGTCCTGTCCGACGATGTTGATGTAGACGGAGGCCGCCAGGAAGGCGACCGACTTCCAGATCACCGATTGGTCTTCGACATCCTCGAAAACCGAGCCGGCGAGAATCAGCACGCCGCCGATGCTGGCGATGGTCAGCGACGAGAGATGCTTGAAGTAGTCGAACAGAAGCTGGATGCCGAGGCGCCGATGTTCGTCCGCCAGGTCGTCGGGAATCTGCAGGAAGAGCGTTCTTTTGAGCCTGTCCATCATTAGCTTGACACCCCCTGGGCCGTTGTCCACCGTTTTGCCGCAAGACAGATAACCGGGAGGTTCCGATGCGGCTTTCAATATTTGCAGCGGTGATTGTAGCAGTCCTGGCCGGTTTGGGTACGCCGGCCCTGGCCGCAGACAAAAAGGCGCTGGTCGGCGGCCGGCTCATCGACGGTTTCGGGCACCGCCCGATCGCCAATTCGGTGATCCTCATCGACGGCGCCGTCATCGAGGCGGTCGGCACGGTGGCGAGCCTGCCCGTGCCGGCGGGCTACGAGGTGATCTCCACCGAGGGCATGGACGTACTCCCCGGGCTCTGGGAGAACCACGCGCATCTCATGCTCACCGGCCACGCCGACTATCCCCACTGGCACGCCACCTATGCGGAGCGCTATGCCAGCGAGATCATGCCGGCCTCGGCGCATCAATTGCTGCTTGCCGGCATCACCACGGCGCGGGATCTTGGCGCGCCGCTGGAAGCCTCGATCAGCGTCAAGACGCGCATCGAAAGCGGGGAAATCCCCGGCCCCCGCCTGTTCGTCTCCGGCCCGTTCCTGCAGCATGACGTGCAGGACTGGCAGAAAGGCTATCGCTGGGCGGTCAAGGGCGCGTCGGACGCGCGCGCCAAGGTCCGCCGTCTGGCTGAAGCCGGCGTCGATATCGTCAAGCTGATCGACCAGGACAAGATGACCCTGGAAGAGGCGCAGGCGATCGTCGACGAGGCGCACAAGCAGGGCCTCAAGGTGGTTGCGCATTCGCACCGGCCGAACGAAATCCGCCGTGGGCTGGAGATCGGCGTCGACAATTTCGAGCATACCGGGCTCACGACCGCGCCCGAATACCCGCCCGACGTCGTGACGGCGTTAAGGGAGCGCACGGCCACCGGGCGCATCGCCGGCGGGCCGTTATTTTGGACGCCGACGGTGGAGGGCCTGTGGAACTACAACCGCACCGTCGACAATCCGGAGAAGCTGGATACCGATTGCTGGCATCTCGGGCTCGCGCCCGACACCATCGCCGATATCAAGGCCTCCATCCGGGCTCCCGGCCAGCTCGCCTACACCCAGCTTACACCTTTGCGGAAGCCGACCCTGAAGCGCAAGATCGCGCAGCTCCGCGCGGCCGGCGTGGTGTTCCTGGTCGGCACCGATTCCGGCATCCCCATGAAGTTCCACTGCCAGTCCACCTGGAACGAGATGGACGTCTGGGTCCGCGTCATGGGCATCCCGGCCATGGACGCCATCCGCGCCGCCACCTACTGGCCCGCGGCGATGATGGGCGTCTCCGACAGATGGGGCGTAATCCAGGCCGGCAAATATGCCGACATCATCGCGGTCGAGGGCGACGTGCTGACTTACATCAACCTCCTGAGCCGGGTCGATTTCGTCATGAAAGGCGGCACCGTCTACAAGCAGGACGGCGGGGCCGTGACCCTGCGCTGAGGAGAGGACGGCGGGCCTGGGCCGCTTCGGCCTACACCTCGTCGCCGGTGCGGAGTAGGGCGCTTACGCGTGCTCGGGGACGCGAACGTCGTCCTCGATCTTGCGCGAATAGGTCACCATGTCGACGCCCACGGTGGGGTCGAGATTTTCGAGAAGCCGGACCAGCCGGTCGATGATGAAGCGGCTGAGATCGGCGGAGCGAACGCGGGAGATGTCGGCCTGGTCCATCCCCGCCAGCTTCGCCTTGAGATATTTGATCTCCGCATCCGGATCGCCATGATCGCGGTGAACGTTGGCGCTGCCGATCCGCACCTCGAAGTCGTTGTCTCGGCTCATCGGTACATCTCCTTCTCGAAATCACACTGCTCTCCTAACGCCTCGCAAGGTCTTCCTGCGTCCACTTAAGGAGGCCGCGAGCCCCACGGCATTGTGCGGGTATAATCATGGGCGGATACAACGGTACTGCGAATTTTCCGTCAAACCATGGGGAAGGGGAATGGGTGGTTCCGCCACCAAGGGGAAGGGGAATTGGGGGAACGCCTACGGCCTTTTGTAGACTGCGCCGCCCTTCATGACGAAGCGGACGTCCTCCAGCCGGGTGATGTCGTCCAGGGGGCTGCCCGCGACCGCGATGATGTCGGCCAGGAGGCCGGCTTCGAGCCGGCCGCGGTCGTCGGTGCCCAGGAGTTCGGCGTTGACGACGGTGGCGGAGCGGATGGCGTCGATGGGGGGTTGGCCGGTGGCGACGCGTTCGGCGAATTCCTTGGCGTTGTCGCCGTGGGGGTAGACGCCGGCATCGGTGCCGAAGGCGATCTTGAGGTCCATGTCAACCGCCAGCTTGAACGAGTCATACATTTTCGGAATGACGTATTCGGCCTTGGCGCGGATCTGGGGCGGCAGGCGGTCCATGGGGATGGCCTTGGAGAGGTAGAGGTTGGGGGTGATCCAGGCGCCGGCGCGCTTGATGACGCGGGCGGCCTCGCGGGTCATCAGGGAATCATGCTCGATGGAGTGGATGCCGGCCTCGGCGGAGGCGATGATGCCTTCGGTGCCGTGGGCGTGGGAGGCGACGCGAAGGCCGTGGCGCGCCGCTTCCTCCACCGCGGCGCGCAGCTCGGCGGCGGTCATCTGCTGCTCGCCCACCGGGCCTTCGAAGGAGAGGACGCCGGCGGTGGCGCAGACCTTGATCGCCTTGGCGCCGTGCTTGATCTGATAGCGCACCGCTTTCAAGACCTCGTCGACGCCGTCGGCCACGCCCTCGCGCCACGTCAGCTCGTTGACGCCGGGGCGAAAGCCTGTGTCGTCGCAATGGCCGCCGGTAATCGAGATCGCGTGGCCGACCGGGATCATGCGCGGCCCCGGGAAATAGCCGGCGTCGATGGCGCGCATCAGGGCTACGTCCGCAAAGCCCACCGAGCCCAGGTCGCGGACCGTCGTGAACCCGGCCATCAGGGTCGCCCGCGCGTTCTTCACGCCCCGGAGCGCGCGCTCGGTCGGCGTCATGGTGACCGATTCGTATTGCCAGCCCGGCCCGATCTCATAAGCCAGGTGCGTGTGCACGTCCGAGAGGCCCGGCAGCAGGACGTGGCCGGCGAGATCGATGGTCTTGGCGCCGTCCGGCACCGCATCCGGGCTGACCGCCGCGATGGTCTCGCCCTCGACGACGATCACCGCCGGTGCGACGATCTCGCCCGCGACCACGTCGACATAGCCGTCGGCGGTGATGACGGTGGCGGCGAAGGCGGTTGTGGTGGCGAGTACCGCAACCGCGGCGATGGCGCAAGCAACGAGGCGCATGGGTCCCTCCCTGTCCGTCATTGTTGTGGGGCCACGATAGGTTGTCGCGGCCTAAGGGTCCAGCGCATTGCGCAGGCCCACACAATCGGATATGGAGGCGCGATTTCAGCGCCTTTTTTCACGAGCAATCCCCAGCGAGCAACCGATGTCCACACCGCAATACGTCTACCATATGCACGGGCTCTCCAAGACCTATCCCGGCGGCAAGAAGGTTCTGGAGGGTATCTCGCTCTCCTTCCTACCCGGCGCCAAGATCGCCATCATCGGCGTCAACGGCGCCGGCAAGTCGACCCTGATGCGCATCATGGCCGGGCTCGATACCGAGTTCACCGGCGAGGCCTGGGCGGCCGAGGGCGTCAAGGTCGGCTACCTGCCGCAGGAGCCGGAGCTCGACGAAGCCAAGGACGTGCTCGGCAACGTCATGGAGGGCGTGGCGGCGCAGAAGGCGCTCCTGGACCGCTACAACGACCTCGCCATGAACTATTCCGAGGAGACGGCCGACGAGATGGCCGCCTTGCAGGACGAGATCGACGCCAAGGATCTGTGGGAGCTGGACAACCATCTGGAGATCGCCATGGAGGCCTTGCGCTGCCCGCCGGGGGACGCGGACGTGGCGACGCTTTCGGGCGGCGAGCGGCGGCGCGTGGCGCTCTGCCGGCTGCTCTTGGAAAAGCCTGACATCCTGATGCTCGACGAGCCGACCAATCACCTGGACGCGGAGACCGTGGCCTGGCTCGAACGCTATCTGCAGGAGTATGCGGGCACGGTGATCCTGGTCACCCATGACCGCTATTTCCTGGATAATGTCGTCGGCTGGGTGCTGGAGCTGGACCGTGGAAAGGGCATCCCGTTCAAGGGCAACTATTCGGACTGGCTCGAAGCCAAGCAGAAGCGCATGGCCCAGGAGGGCAAGACCGAGGAGAACCGCCAGCGTGCGATCGCCCGCGAGATCGAGTGGATCCGCTCCTCGCCCCGCGCCCGCCAGGCCAAGTCCAAGGCGCGCATCAAGGCGTTCGACGAGCTGGTCGACCGGGCGGAGGAGCGGGGCCCGGGCCGTGCGCAGATCAAGATCCAGCCGCCGGAGCGTCTCGGCGACCGGGTGATCGAGGCCGCGCGGCTCACCAAGGCCTATGGCGACAAGCTCCTGATCGAGGGGCTGGACTTCCGCCTGCCGCCCGGCGGCATCGTCGGCGTCATCGGCCCGAACGGCGCCGGCAAGACCACGCTCTTTCGCATGCTGATCGGCGACGAGGCGCCGGATGCCGGCGAGATTGATTTGGGCGAAACGGTCGCGCTCGGCTATGTCGACCAGTCCCGCGACGCGCTCGACGGTGCCAAGTCCGTGTGGGAGGAGATCTCCGGCGGCCAGGACGTGTTCTACTATGGCAAGACCGAGGTGCCGACCCGCGCCTATGTCGGCGCCTTCAACTTCAAGGGCACGGACCAGCAGAAGAAGGTCGGCCAGCTTTCCGGCGGCGAGCGCAACCGCGTCCATCTCGCCAAGATGCTGGCCCGGGGCGGCAACGTGCTGCTCCTCGACGAGCCGACCAACGATCTCGATGTGGAGACCCTGTCGGCCCTTGAGGCGGCGCTGGAGGACTTCCCCGGCTGCGCCGTCATCATCAGCCATGATCGCTTCTTCCTCGACCGGCTCGCCACCCACATCCTCGCCTTCGAAGGCGACAGCCACGTTGAATGGTTCGAAGGCAATTTCGAGGACTACGAGGCCGACAAACGCCGCCGCTTAGGTGACGCCGCCGTCGAGCCGCACCGGATCAAATATAAGAAGTTTGAGCGGTAGGGCCGGCATCCGCGATTGACAGGCCCCGGCGAAGCGGAGATGGTTTCCCGGTTAACGAGAACAAGTCTTTCGGGAGACCAAAAATGCAGCGAGTGGCAGGGGGCGGCGTTGGCCGCATCATCGGGGTTTTTGTGCTTTTGGGTGGGCTTGCCGTGGCCGGCGCGGCGGCGGCGGAGACCCTGATGCTGGAGCAGCCCAGCGTCGCCCGGGATAAGATCGCCTTCGTCTATGGCGGGGATATCTGGACCGCGGAGCGCGATGGCGCCAACCCGAAGCGGCTGACCTCGCACCCGGCGACGGAGAACCGCCCGGCGCTGTCGCCGGACGGCCAGTGGATCGCCTTCTCCGCCAACTATCATGGCAATACGGACGTTTATCTGGTGCCGGCCGCCGGCGGGCAGCCCAGGCGCCTGACCTACCATCCCCGGCCCGATACGGTGCGCGGCTGGACGCCGGACGGCGCGGCCGTCTTGTTCGCGTCGGATCGTCTCGTGATGGCGCAGCGCGGCAACCAGCTTTTCACCGTCTCGACGGATGGCGGCTTCCCCGAGCCGCTCGTGCTGCCCGAGGCCTTCAACGGCGCCTTTTCGCCGGACGGCGGGCAAATCGTCTATCGCCATATGCTGCCGGCCAATTGGGGCGCCTCGGGCTGGAAGCGCTATCGCGGCGGGCGCACGCCGCCGCTCTGGCTCTTCGATTTCGAGACCCAGGAGACCGAGACGCTGCCCTTCGACGGGTTTGTCAACACCAACCCGATGTGGCTGGGCGAGACGGTCTATTTCC
>JAKSBY010000022.1 GCA_022360855.1 Sphingomonadales bacterium
AAGAGCGCCGATTGCGGGCCGCGCAGAACCTCGATCTGCTGCACGTTGTCCAACTGATACGAGGTGATATTGCCGGAGACGAAGATGCCGTCCACGAAGAAGGCCGCATTGGGCCCGCCGAGGATATTGGACTGGCCGCGGATCGACGGCCGCACGCTGGCGCCGCCCTGGCCGCCGCCGGTGCGCCCGAAACCCTGGCGGAAGGAAAAGCCCGGCGTTTGCAACGCCACGTCGGAAATGTTGTCGAGCCCGCTGTCCTGAATCGTCTGTTCGGTGATCGCCGTCAGCGAGATCGGCACCTCGAATGCCGTCTCCTCGGTCTTCCGCGCGGTAACCGTGATCCGCTCCATGGGCTCGACATCTTCGCTGTCCTGGTCGTCCTGCGCCCAACCGAGATCGGCCGTACCTCCCGCGATCAGCAGGGCCGTCGCCGATCCACGCACTATCGATTTCCGGGTCATTGTGATCTGCTCCCTCTGTTTCAAGCTCTATGCCGGCATTTTTTGGCCGGCTTATTTGAGCGATCCGGGGCGCATCGCCCCGCGAATGGCGGGAGCCTCGGCTTGCCGTGATCACTCAATTCGTGGGATGGATGGCTGATTGCCGGCGGCTTCTCGAGTTTTTTGCGAAGCCGGCCGACCTCCCCAATTCAGTTCACTCCATCAGAACTTGTCTTATATTTATATCAATATAACATTATAGGTTTCGAGCCCACAACCCTTTTGTTTGCGGTCTCCGGATTGGGTCAATGCCTGTTGTAATTCGACCACGCCAACGGGTGCCGGCCTGCCGTCGTGCCCGGCAAAAAAACAGCCGACGCCGAGAGGCGCCGGCCAGGGTTCAGAGGATATTCGAAACGCTAGAATTCGACGCTCGCAACGGCGCCGAACTGACGGCCCTTGCGGTAGGAGGTGAAGAAGCTCCTGGGGCCGAGGATCGAGTTATCGATGCCCGGCGTGGTGGTCGAGGAGATTTGTGCAAATCCCTGGAACAGATCGAACCAGCGCGTGGCGATCGGGATCGTGTCGTTGTCGGTAAGGTTGGAGCCGAAAATCTCGATCCGCCAATTCTCGCCGCGGATGCCGAGCCGCGCGCTCAGGATATTGGCGTCGCCGGTCTCCGCCAAATTGTGGACCTGCACGAATTTGGAGGATTCGTGGGTGAAGTCCATGGTCGCGAAGAAGGCGAGCCCGTTGGCGATCGGCCGGTCGTAGCTGGCGAAGAAGCTCGCCTGGTGCTTCGAGGTCAGGGGCACGCTGTTGCCGACGATGGAGCAGTCCGCCGCGCCGGTGAAGAGGCCCGCCGGATCGTTGGCCGGCCGGCTCGGGTCGGTCGGATCCGGCACCGCAAACTGGTTGAAGGTCGACGGATCGTTGATGTCGATCGGCGCCATGGTGAAGCCGCCACTCGTTAGCGTAAACTGGAACGCATCGCAGCCCGAGGTGAACTCGGCATCGGTGAAGGCATAGGTGCCGCCGACCGTCAGGTTGGCGCTGACCGCCGCCCGGATTTCCACTTCGAAGCCCTTGACCTCGGCGTCGCCCTGGTTGGTGGCGACCGAGTTGACGTTGGTGCTGCCCGAGCCGCCGGCGATCGGCGTCGTCAGCTGGTAGCGGGAGATGTCGATATAGAAGGCCGACACATTGGCCGTCATGCGTCCGCCGAACAGCGTCGACTTGATGCCGACCTCCACATTCTTGGACTCTTCGGGGAAGTATTCGACAAAGCCGACCTCGGCGCCGTCCGGGCCATTGAGGCCGCCCGGCTTCAGGCCTTCGGCGTAGCTGGCGTAGAGCAGCACATCGTCGTTTGCCTGGTAGTTGACGACGAAGCGCGGGATCACGTCGTTGAATTCGACCTCGTCGTCGAACTCGCCGTCGATGAACAGGCTCTTGGTTTCCGACTGCACGCGAATCTCGGCGGAGAGCTCCAGATTCTCCAGCGCATCCACCTCGATCCGCGCGAAGAACGCCTTGTTCTCGATGGAATCGATATCGTCGAGCGGCCCGAGGAAGTCATTGGCCGGATCGTTGGCGAAGGAGAAGTCGAAATTCTCCTCTTCGAAATCATAGTAGAAGCCGCCGATCATGCCGCGGAT
>JAKSBY010000117.1 GCA_022360855.1 Sphingomonadales bacterium
AATCGTGCCGGAGAGTTCGCAGTGGGTCTCCGCCGCGCCGCCGCCGTCGGGAGTGACCGAAAGATCGGTCGTGCCTGTCGGGCAGTCGCCGGCGCTGCCGCCGCCGGTTGTACCGCCGGTGGTGCCACCCGTCGTTCCGCCAGTGGTGCCGCCCGTCGTACCACCGGTTGTGCCACCGGTGGTACCGCCTGTCGTTCCGCCGCCATCTGTGTCCCCTGGGGACAGAATCTCCGTCACCGCGTCGGCGCAACCGGCCAGCGACAGAGCCGTTAGAGAAACAATTAGAGCCTTCTTGAAATGCAGAGTGCCAGTCATCGGCTGTCCCCCGTTAACTTCCGGAATCTTTGTTTTAGTCTCGTCAATCGAACAGGCAGGCGGGCGGCAGGACTGCCCCCCGAAACCTCACTTGAGGGTCATAAGCAGGGGGTGTGACAGTTTTGTAACGTCTTTATGAAGGTGTTGTGTAACGAGGCGGTGGCGGTATGTTAAACAAATTTTCTTCTTTTAAATCAACAACATAAGAGAATTCCGCCGCGACCTTCCGAGTCCGAATTCCAGAAAATCAATTCGTCCGGACGGCTCGCCGGGGGTATGGTCGGCGGGTATTCCCAACCATTTCTCTAAAGACTCGGAAGCCACCGATAAATCCAGACCGCGGCGAAACCGGCAGCCAAAAAGGGACCGAATGGCAATCTGGCGGAGGCCGAAATCCGATAGCCGCGCAGGCCCGCCAGTGCAACGGCAATGAGCCCGCCGCCTGAGGCGATGAGCAGGACGACGGGCAGCGCCTGCCAGCCGAGCCAGGCGCCGGCCGCAGCCAGGAGCTTGGCGTCGCCGAGTCCGATCCCGTGCCGGCCGCGAATGGCGTGATACGCCCGGTTGACCAAATAGAGAAAGGCGAAGCCGCCGATCGCGCCGATCAGCCTGCCCTCGATTGGAGGCTCAAGCCACAGCGACAGAAGAAGTCCCGCGCCGATCAGCGGCAGGGTCACCGCGTCGGGCAGGAGGTAAGTGCGCAGGTCGAAATAGGTGAGAAACACGAGCGCAGCGCCGAGAACGATCGTCGCAGTCCACAGGATCATGGCCGGCGGAAGCCCCAAGCGCGTCCCCGCCGATAACGAGCAATGCGATCGATCACCATGTCGGCACAATTAATCCCGCCAAAGACTCGCTCCCGTCCGCGGCCAACTGTGCGCCCGGATCAGATGAATTGCCAGGATGTTTTGGGGAGCGTGGGAGATGCAGCGGCGGATTGGGCCGGACGGTGAATCGGCCAAGCGTAGCTACCGCCTATATATAGATATATAAAGACGCGGCGCCTCCGGATGGCTGACAACCGGAAGCGCCGCGCTTTTGTGAGGGGTCGGTCAACGCGACGTTAGTTACCCTCTCCTTCGATCAAAGCCAGCGCGTGACGGGCAATGGACTTCACACGGCTGGGCTTTCCCGAAGCGAGCTCCGCATAGGGATTCTCGTCCAGCTCGAGGATCTGCTTGTAGATGGCAATCGCCTCGGCTTCGCGTCCCTGCTCATGCATGACGTAAGCCAGATTCAAGAGCTTGAAGGGATCCTTCGGCACCTCCGCGGGCGCCGAGCCGAGGGTCTTCTCTGCGGTCGCCAAATCGCCACTCATGATGGCTTCGTAGGCGACGGGGCTCTCAGGAGCCCGGGAATCCGTTGAGGCTGGTTCCTGCTGGGTTGCGTGTGCTGAATAGGCCAACCCAAGCGCGGCGATGAATGCGATTTTTGCTATCATAGTTACCTCCTGACTCGGAAGGTAAACCTTCCTATATTACTCAATTATGTTACAGTTTTATGATATCACCAACCTAACAAAAAATAAACGCCGAATGCGCCTTTTCAAGATTTTTTTGGAGCGTGGTTATAAAAGTGAATTAAAAACAGGTACTTATAGAAAAATAAATTCTATCATTGAATAGCAAAAAGCTCTGGCGGTGCTGTCATAGTCAGGAAAAAATTGCAGTTTCTCTGTCACAAAAGTTGCTTGTGACGGCCCGCGATCATCTCACCGCCGGCCGCTGATCATCGAGAAATCCGAGATCGACTTCGCCTTCGACACCCCGCGCGAGATCTCGCGCTTGCTAGAGCGTTTGGCGTTTAATCTGGCTCGTCATTGCGACCCCAGCGAAAGCTGGGGGAAGCAATCTCGTAGCCGAAGAGCCCGGCCCTCCTGTCATGCCCGTGCAAACGGGCATCCAGTCCGGCATCGACATGGATTCCCGCGTGCGCGGGAATGACACGGCAGGGGGCCGCGAGATTGCCGCGTCGCTGGCGCTCCTCGCAATGACTTGATCACTGGTTCAACGTAGGTGCAAAACGCTTTAGGACCCGACAGTGCCGCCGTCCTTTTTGGTGATCGCCACGACCGCGTCGCGTGGCGGCATATCGGGGTCGAAGTCGGGCCAGCGGGTCGACGGGTTGTCGAATGTGGAGCCGCGTTCCAGTCCAGGGTGCTGCACGGCCACAAAAAGCGTCGTGCCATCGGGCGTGAAGCATGGGCCACACATCTCGGCGCCCCGCGGGCAGCCGAAGAAGTGCTTGGTCAAGGCACGGTTCTCGCCCACCGTCTCACAGGCCCAGATCCCGTCATGCACCGGCGCCGCGTCGCCTGCGGGCGTCTTGTTGCCGGGAAAGCCGTCGGTCGCCACCCACATCCGGCCTTCGGGATCAAACGCCACATTGTCTGGGTTGGCGAACCAGCCGCTCCCTGAAACGCCGGCGTGATAGCTGCCTTGCTTGGCGGTCTCCGGATGGTTCGGATCGCCCGCCAGAAGAAACAGGTCCCACGCGAAGGTGTTGGAAAGATGATCGCGGGCGCCGTCCTCGCCCGGCGGCAGGATTTCGAGGATCTGGCCCCAGAGATTTTCCGCCCGCGGATTGGCCGCGTCGGTCTCTTCCGCCTTGCGCCGGCTGTTATTCGTCAGCATCACATAGGTGCGCCCGGTCAGTGGATTCGTTTCTACATCCTCCGGCCGATCCATGGGCGTAGCGCCGAGCCTGCGCGCAATCTCGCGCGCCTCGATCAAGACCTCACCCGGGTCGCTGAGGCCGGATTCGGCGGCCGAGGCCGGCCCCGTCTCTTTCAGCTCCAGCTTGATCCATTCGCCCGTGCCGTCGGCATCGAAACGCGCGGCGAAGAGATCTCCGTCATCCAGCAGATCCATGTTTGCGGCGCGGTTGGTGGCGTCATACGAGCCCCTGGAGACGAAACGGTAGACGAACTCGTGCCGGGCGTCGTCGCCGGAATAGGCGACAACGGGCTTGCCATGCTCGGCGACGACCGTGGTTCCCTCATGGGCGAAGCGCCCCAGCGCCGTGCGCTTCTTGGGTACCGACTGCGGATCGTAGGGGTCGAACTCCACCATCCAGCCGAATCGGTTGAATTCGCGCGGCTCCTTTTCGATATGAAACCGGTCATAAAAGCGCGACCAGCCGTAAAAGGACGGCAGGCTCCTGACGGGCGGCGCGGTCTCCGGGTCGGCGGCATCGTGATCGGGCACCCAGGCGAAGCCGGCATTGTGGCTGGCCCAATTGCGCCGCTCCTCCGCTGCCGTCTCGGCCGCCACGTCCTGATCGCCATAGAAATACAGCCCGAAATTCTCCTCGGCCGTAAGCACCGTGCCCCAAGGCGTCACACCGCCGGCGCAATTTCCCAGGGTGCCGAGAACGGTCCGCCCATCCGGGTCGGCCGATGTCTTGAGGCGCCGGTGGCCGGCCGCCGGACCGCTGAGCGCGATCGGTGTCTCGCCGGTGATGCGCCGGTTGTAGGGGCTGTCCCCGACCACGGTCCACTGCCCGTCGACGCGCTTGACTTCGATCACCGAATGCCCGTGCGCGGCCACCTCCACGTCGGCTTGCGCCCGGGTTTTCTCCTCGGCGGTACGCCAGCGGTTGTCAAAACCCGGGAACATCATCATCGCCACGGTGAATTCGTGATTGACGCAGAGGAGGCCGTGCTCGGAATTGTCGGAGCCGAAGGGCAACGGCAGGAATCCGATGAAATCATTGGCTGTGCCAAACTGGGTGTCCTGCTCTGCCTTGGTCTGGGCGCCGGGCCTGAACGGCGCCGCGCCGGGCAGGACGGCGTCGCCCCAGCGGATCAGTACCTGGGTTACGTAGCCGTCGGCCACGTGATGCGTCTCGTCATAGCCGTGCTCAAGCTCGGCAAAGGTCAAGGGCGGCGATTTGACGGCCCCGTCGCAGCCGGAAAGCCCGAAGAGACTGCCGCCGGAAAGCGCCACCCAGGCGGATGCGCCGGCCGCACCCTTCAACGCCTGCCGCCGCGACAGACGCCGCTCCACGATGGTTTCGAAGCTCGGAGATTTCGGCACGCCAGTCATTGAGATCACCCTTGTTTTGCGACAGTTGGAATACTTGTCGATCCACGCCGCATCAACATTGATTCAGCACAAGGAATGAAACGGGGGATGGCTTGCACCACCCCCCGCTCATTCTAAACCGGCTCAGGCATAACCAGACCTGAGCACGGTCTGCCCGTCTTAGAACCGGATACGTCCGCCGATCTGGATGGCCCAAACCGACGC
>JAKSBY010000314.1 GCA_022360855.1 Sphingomonadales bacterium
TCACGATGCCCCGTCCCGCTTTCGTCAGGGTGTTGATTTCAAAGGGCTTTCCATGGCCCGATGAAATCATACTAAATTAGTCTTCTTTTAAATGGCGGGTTCGATGCGGAAAGTCAATGGCGGTTTGCAGGAATTTGCGGCTGGGCCGGCAGAATTTCGGCATAGGCGTCTAAAATGACCTTCTCGCGCTCCGGAAGGATGTCCAGAGCTTCTTTGACGAGGGCCTGAGATTCGGCGTGTCGGCTGGCCGCATGCAGATGCCGGGCGCGCTCCAGAAGAGCGGCCCAGGGGCGCCGGCCCTTGGTCGCCGCCCAGGCGAGCAGCGCATCGGCGGCCTCCGGGTGATCGGGCTGCCATCTGTCGGCCCAGCGCGCGAGCGCGACCTCGGCGTACCAATTCATCATGCCGGTCGGGAAGGCCTGAACGACGGTCTGGCGCAGGCTGCCCGGCTTATCGGGGGTCGGGCCCAGGACGGCCAGGGTCGATGCCAGGTGCAATCCCAGAACCAGCGCCACCGCCGCGCTTGCGCCGCGCCAAAATGCGCGCCCACCGGCCGGCGCAACGGCGTCCGTTTCGCCGGGCTCGCCGAGCCCGAGCAAGACGCCGGCCAGTGCCGCCAGAAGCATCACTGGCTGGCTGTGGTAAAGCGTGCCGTCGATTAACGAGAGCAGCAAAAGAGCAACAATCGTCAAGAGAACGGTCTGCCTCAGACTGCCATCTTCACAGCGCGCCGCCGAAATCGTCAGTCGGCGCAACAGGCATCCGCCGAGAAAGAGCGTCAGCGCGGCGCCGGCGACGCCCCAAGCCAGCGCAAACTGCAAAATGAGATTGTGGGGATGGATGAACCCGCGAAAATGCGGATCGTTGATCAGCATATATTGATCCGGTCCAACTCCGAGGAGGGGAGTCTCGGTTAGGATTCGCCATGCCTCCTGCCACATGGCGACCCTTCCGGTACTGAAGTCGTTGACCGAAACGAGATCGGTCTCAACGGTGAGGAAGCTCAAAAAGCGGTGAGCGCCCATGCTGGGGTCGGCGACCGGAAAGAGCGCAGCGGCGAAAAGGCCGATACTGGCGGCAGCCGCGGTGACCGCAGCCAGGCGCAGGCGATCGCCGGCCGCAAAAAAAAGCCAATAGCCGGCAAGGGTCACGCCGGCCGCGACGACGGCGCCCCGGCTGCCGGTCCAAAAAAGCAGGCCCCAGGCCAGCGTGAGGAACGCCAAGGCGCCAAGGAGGTTTGTCGCCGCAAGAGGTGCCTTTCGGCCGACCAGCGGCTGGTAACCGAGCACGAGCGCGCCCAAGGTGAAGTATCCCAGATGTCGGACATTAAGGAACACCGGAAAACCGTTGGTCCAGCGGTGGTTGACGGGATCGTGGAGCGCCAAGACGAACGAAACCAGGATCGCAAAATAGAGCAGGAATCCGTATCGGATCGCCGAGATCAGCCGTCGGGCCCGATCCGCCGACTCGCGAATCCAGGCCCAGACCGCCAGACCAAAGCCGCCATGGATCAGCCATTCAACGGAATGCAAAAGCGCCATGGCGGGGTTTTGCGCCTGCAGGCCCGCCAGGATCCAGGTCACCAGCCAAAGCCCGCATGCCCAGCGCAGCGGGCGGCTTATTGACAGCACAGGCGAGCGCAGCTGCGGCCAGGCAAAGGCGGCAGCGATAACGGCCAACTCCATGGCCATATAAACCGCCTTGTTCATGGCGATGGACCGGGCGGCCGGCAGGGCCAATTGCATCGCCATCACCAAAAGAAAGTGGTAGCCGACGATCAGCAGGAGCAAGGCATCGAGGCCGCTGTTTCGGGCGGCCAGGGCCGGGGTCGGTGCGTTGGCGGGCGGTTGCGCGGCGGCGGCCATCTTTCGCTCTTTGGCGTTAGGACCTTGCCTCTTAAGCGGCAAAGATTGAAAAGAGCTTTAAATCGCCGGCCTCGGATCAGGCGACGGCCACGCGGCCTTTGTGACCTCCCCGCTTGGCCCGGTAAAGACCCGCATCGGCCCGGGCCAGCAGGTCTTCGACAGTCTCTGACTTGGCTAGTTGGGCGCAGCCGATACTGGCGGTCACGCGATCGTTGCCGGTGACGAAGCCAAAACTCTGGCAGGCCAATACGTTTCTCAGCCGCTGCGAGGTCTTAACGGCCTCGTCATAGCCGGTTTCGGGGAGGATAACGCCAAATTCGTCGCCGCCCAGCCGGCCGATGGTGTCGCTGCTCCTAAGCGTTTGCTGCCAGCACCTCAAGGCTTCCTTGAGAATGCGGTCGCCGGCGGCGTGGCCGAGCCGGTCATTGAACGACTTGAAGCGATCAACGTCGATCATCAGGACCGACAGCGATCGGTCGTAGCGCGAGGCTCTGTCGGTTTCCTCCTGAAGCAAATTCAAAAACCCCCGCCGGTTGAGCGCGCCGGTCAGGCCGTCGGTTTCGGCCAGTCTCCGCAATTCATCCTCGAGCTGCTTGCGTTTCCGATTATCGGATATGAACGCCGCGAAGAGTTTTCGCCCGTTCCTATCCGGCGGCAGTTCAAAAGCTTTGAGTTCAATGGGAATAATGACGCCGGACTTGCTCACAATCGTGAACTCGCGGGCCTTGCCCATGTTCGCGCTTTCTCCCTGGTGCTTGGCGAAGGCCATGACCATGGGGCCGTGGATTCTGCGGATATCGTCCGGCAGGATGCGCGACAGCGAAGAACCGACGA
>JAKSBY010000735.1 GCA_022360855.1 Sphingomonadales bacterium
CCCGGAGCGGGCGCTGCGCGACTGCGAGCTGGCCCACTCCATCATCGCCGACTTCGCCCACATCCTCACCCGGAGGGCGCTATGACCAAGAACAGGAAGAAGAAAAGGCGCAAGGCCCCCGAGGCGCCGGCTGACGGCCTCACGCCAGCAGCCGCTCCCGGCGAGACCACCCCCGAACCCATCCCCTTCGAGGACATGGAGATCAACGACCTGGAAGTGCAAATCCATCAGGCTGTCGTCCGCCGCGAGAAGAAGCCCGGCCGCCACCCCGACACCGACGACCTGCACGCCATGGAGGAGGTCCTCGCCCGGCTGACCGGGGCGTGCGTCCTGTTCGAGAACTTCACCACCAACGCCGGTTGCAACGGCGAGATCGAGGCCATGGGCAGGCAGTTCCTGTCCGGCGCCATGATGCGCGAGGCCGACCGCCTCTTCCGCCTCTATCACGGCCACGGGCCAAAATACGATTAGGGGCCCGCCAGCGACGCGGCACTCCCCTTAAGTACCAGGTACTTAAGGGTAAAGTACCTGGTACTTAAGACCCGTAACCTGTCATTGCGAGGCGGCGCCGAAGCAATCTTGGGGCGACGGAGCTCTGTCGCGACCAGATCGCCACGGCCCTCCGGGCCTCGCGATGACAGCTAGGGGGAGGGAAACCTGCGTCATTGCGAGAAGCGTCAGCGACGCGGCAAAAGGAAAGGGCCGGCTTATGCGTGGCCGGCTTCCGACGAGAGCATGGAGAGGTCGACGCCGAGCATGGCCATGGCGCGGGGCCATTTGTCTTCCAGCTCGGTGTTGAAGACGATCTCCTCGTCGGCGCGCACCGAGAGCCAGCCGTTGGCCTGGATCTCCATCTCGAGCTGGCCGGCGGCCCAGCCGGCATAGCCGAGCGCCAGCAGGTGGTTGCGCGGGCCCCGGTCCTCGGCGATGGCGCGCAGGATGTCGACCGTGGCGGTCAGCGCGATGGTCTCCGACACGATCAGGGTCGTGTCCTGCACGTAATCGGCGGAATGCAGCACGAAGCCCCGGCCGGTCTCCACCGGCCCGCCGGCGTGGATCGGGATGTCGGTGATCGGCCCCTCGGTCTCGATGGTGAGCTGTTCGAGAAGCTGGCCGAAGTTGATGTTTTCGATTTCACGGTTGATCACCAGCCCCATGGCGCCTTCGGACGAGTGCGAGCACATATAGATGGCCGTGCGCTCGAAGCGAGGGTCGCCGATGTTGGGCATGGCCAGCAGGAGTTGACCTTCCAGATATCCTTCTTTGTTCACCGGCAATTCAAACCTCTGTATGGTCGGGTCACCTAGAATGAAAGCAATCTGGGAGCGAGTCCAGACCCGCGTCGCTCCACCTTCACGATTCTTTGACGCCCCACACCCGTGCTGCTCCTCGAAATCGCCTGATTCCACGCTATAGTCGGGCCCATGACGCACCCCATCCTACGCACCATTCGTGGCTTTCTTGCGACCGGCCTTGCCGGCGCGGCGCTTTTGGGCGCGGCCGCCGCGGACCCGGCGGCCACGGACTGGGTGGAAAACGATTTCGGCCGCTCGCGTCTCGTCGCCGCTTACGACGCGGTCGGGCCGGCGGGCTCCGGGCCGGTCCTGCTGGGCTGGCAGATGGAGCTCGACGACGGCTGGAAGACCTATTGGCGCACGCCGGGCGAGGCGGGCCTGCCGCCGGTCTTCGATTTCGCCGGCTCCATCAACCTCGCCGCCGCCGAGATCCGCTTCCCGCTGCCGGAGCGGTTCGAGCTCTTCGGCATCGAGACCTATGGCTATGGCGGGCTGGTCACCCTGCCCCTGGAAGTGGCCCTGGAGGAAGACGGCGGCGCGCTCCGTCTCGCCGCCAAGGTCGATTACATGGTGTGCAAGGATATCTGCGTGCCGCTTCAGGAAAGCTACCTCCTGACCCTGGAGCCCGCCCGCGGCGCCCAGACCTTCAGCGCGCACCGCGGCGCCATCTTCACGGCACTGCAGCGGGTGCCGCAGACCTGGGAGAGCGCGGACCAGGCGCTTTCCGTCACCGCCGTGCGGCTCACCGCCGGGCCCGACAAATCCGAGCGGCTCACCGTGATCGCGGCCAACGCGACCGGCGCGGTGATGGACCTGATCGTCGAGCTGCCCGAGCCCTTCGAGCCCGGCAAGCGCACCATCGAATTCGCCGGCGACGGCTCGTGGACCGCCTTCACCTATCCGATACCGCCGGTCGACGGCGCCGGGCTCGGCGGCGAGGAAATCGTCCTGACCCTGTCCGACCAGACCGGCGCGGCCATCGAGCGCCGCATAACGCTGCCCGGACGCACGGCCAGCCGGTAGCGGTCTTTTTCGGTCTTCCAACCGGCACCGGCCCACTCCCTCACGCGACCTCCCACGGGATCGTATGCTCATGGGAGGTCGGGTGGGGGAGTGGGCCGGTGATGCAACGAATTCAAAAGCCTCCCAAATTTCTTTTTCTTTTCACGCGCGCCGACTATTCTGTGCCGGTAAGGTTCAGCAGTTCGTTTCGGCTCCGAAACGAAATCAACATCAAGAGGACGCGATGACGATTCAGGTAGGCGAGAAGGTTCCCGAGGGGACATTGGTAAGTATGACGGACAACGGCCCGGCGCCAGTGACATCCGACGCGCTTTTCTCCGGCAAGAAGGTGGTACTGTTTTCGGTTCCCGGCGCGTTTACGCCGACCTGCTCGGCGCAGCACCTGCCGGGCTTTATCCAGAACGCCGACGCGCTCAAGGCCAAGGGGGTCGACACCATCGCCTGC
>JAKSBY010000557.1 GCA_022360855.1 Sphingomonadales bacterium
CGGATATCGTCACGATCGGAAAACCGATTGGCAACGGCCATCCAATGGCCGCGGTGGTGACGACCGCGGCGATTGCGCAGTCCTTCAATAACGGTATGGAGTATTTCAATACCTTCGGCGGCAACCCGGTTTCATGCGCCATCGGCCTGGCGGTTCTTGATGTGATAAGGGACGAAGGCTTGCAGGAACATTCATTGGAAATGGGCGAGCGCCTCAAGCATGGCTTCGAAGACCTGATGGCGCGCTATGACCTGATCGGTGATGTGCGCGGGCAGGGGCTGTTCCTTGGGGTCGAGCTGGTCCGCGACCGCAATACGCTCGAACCGGCAGCCGCCGGGGCGGACGCAATCGTCAATCGGCTACGCGATCGGGGTATACTCCTGAGCACGGATGGCCCGGACCATAATGTCTTGAAAGTCAAACCGCCCCTGGTCTTCCCGCAGGCCGCCGTAGACCGCCTCATTGACGAACTTGATCAGGCGATGCATGCGCTGAATTAGGAACGGGCCCGCCGAAACGGTCATACCGGCTCCAAAACTTGGAACAGGTTCAATTCACCGCCGGCCGATAAGTTCTTGCGCCATCTTTTGCGCCGTCGCGTCGGGCGTTTGGCCCTCCATTTCCGATCTGCGGAATATTTCCAGCAGCCGGCTGTTGATGCCCGCCAGGCGATCCGGCAGAGGTGCGATGTCGACTTTTTTGCGGCCCGGCATGGCTTGCGTCGCTTCGAGCCCGCTTATGATTCCACCGGCGTTGATGACATAGTCGGGGGCGAACAGAATATCGCGCTGCGCGAGGGCATCGCCGGCCGCCGGCGACGATAACTGATTGTTCGCGGCTCCCGCGACGGCCCGCGCCCGAATCTCGGTGACCGTAGCCTCGGTCACGACGCCGCCGAGGGCGCAGGGGCAAAAGATGTCGACATCTGCGGCGTGAATAGTTTCTGTCGAACAGACGACAGCATCGAACTGTTCGTGTGCTTGAGCTGTTTTTTCGGCGTTGACGTCGGCGACGATCAGCTTCGCGCCGGCGTCATGAAGCTGTTGCGCGACACGCCGCCCGACCGAACCCAGGCCCTGAACGGCGATACGCATGTTGGAAAAATCGTTTCGCCCGAACTTGTGCACGGCAACGGCGCGCAGCCCGTGCAAGACGCCGATGGCGGTGTGTATGGAGGGATCGCCCGCCCCTTGCGAGGTTCCGCCGACATAGGGCGTCACCTCGTTGATGGTCTCCATGTCCGCGACGGTCACGCCGACATCTTCGCCGGTTGCGTAGACATTGCCGATCCGATCGATGAAGCGGCCAAATGCATGGAGAAGCTCGCGGGTCTTGATCTTTGCCGGATCGCCGATGATCACCGACTTACCGCCGCCGACGGGCAGGCCGGCCAAGGCCGATTTGTAAGACATCGCACGCGAAAGCCGTAAAGCGTCGTCGAGCGCCAGCGCGTCCGTATCATAGGGCTTAAAGCGCATGCCGCCGGCGGCGGGGCCGCGAAATGTCGAATGAATCGCGACAATCGCCCGCAGACCGGTTTTTTCATCAGAGAAAAAGCAGACCTGCTCGTGATTATCGAATTCCGCCGATTCCCAAATCATGGCCTTATGGTCCCCTTGATGTCGGCATATGGCGCGGAGCGGCGATATCGGCGCCTACACCTAAAAATTTTCACATTTAGAGAATTTTCACAAGACGAAAATTTTAAAAAGTGCGTGGCTATGCATGCCCGTCGGAGACAGAAAATTTCGCCTATCGCAAAGTTTGAAGTCGGACCGCGGTCGGGTCCGCGGTATTTTCCGGGCCTTATGCGCTTTTCTTGGTCTTGGAGCCGCCGGAGAGAGCCGAGATCGGCTTCGCGCTCGATTGGATCATTTGCAGAATGTCGGATTCGGAAGTCGTAAAGACGGACACGATCCGGCAGGATGCATCGCCGACGGCCACGTAGGCGTGCCCCATACTGCTGTCGAAATATATCGAGTCGCCTGCACTTAGATAGGCCGGCGCATAAACGTCGGTGTAAAGCGCCAACTCTCCTTCGAGAACATATACGAATTCTTCCCCCACATGCCGGTGAAAGTCGCCAAATTCATCGAGGCTTTTGGCAGTCACTTCACCAATGATGGGCGTCAGGTTCTTGTTCAGAATGTCGAAGGCATGATAGCTGTAGTGGCCGTTTTGCACGGATACGGACTTGCCTTCGCCGGCCCGTGTGATGCTTCTGCGCATGCTTGACGTCTCGGTATTTTTGCGCACCGCAACGGTGCCGAACAAATCGGCGGCATTGACCTCCAGCGCCAGGGTGATGCGCAGAAGCTTGTCGACTGTGACGTCGACCTTGTCATTTTCGATTTTCGACAGAGTCGAGACCGTAAAACCCGTCAGCTTGCTGACATCGGCAAGCGTGAGACCGCGCTCGGTGCGGATGCTCTTCAGAGCTGCCCCTGGTTTGAGCTGTAAGCCGGATCTCATAGAATTTTCCATCAAGTGACCGCGTTGGGTCTTCATGGCTGACCTGGCCCTTCCGTGAAACGGGCGGCGACTTTCGAAAATCTGAAAGACTCAGGGTGGATTTTTGGCAAAAAAGGCTTCCGGTGGCAACGAAATTTCTCGCCAGCTCTTACCTACCCTGAGATTTGGCTAGGTATAAGCCTATGTAAACATTGGCTAAATTTCATCCCCCAAGATATCTCAAGCGTGAGTATCCTGATAGTTGATATTTCTAAAAAAGAAAATTATCATACAAAGAAAAATATATTCTTCAAATTTGGAAAATTTGTTGACGGGGTGGAGACGTGAAAATTGTTGTTAGCGAAGCGATTGTAACAACGCCCTTGAAGTGGGCGCTCCTGGCTTCAACCTGTGCTTTGGCGGCTGCGGCCCCAACTTACGCTGTCGCACAGGACGAGGCGCGTTCGAACGGGGAGACGGTTGAGGTCATCGTCGTTACGGCGACCCGGCGCAGCGAGCGGGTAACGGACGTCCCGATTAGCATACAGGCCGTGGGGGAGTCGGAACTCAAGAAGCTTGGCGCGGTGAACTTCGCCGACTATGCACGCACCGTGGCGGGTATCTCTTTTCTCGATTTCGGTCCCGGGCGATCCCAGATATTCGTTCGGGGTGTTTCGAGCGGCGGCGATATTACGACCGGCAAGGAAGCGACCGTTGGCGTCTATCTGGATGAGGTGCCGATCAGTGAAGGTTCGTCGCAGCCGGATTTGAAGCTCTTTGACATCAACCGGGTGGAGGTTCTGCGCGGGCCGCAAGGCACGCTCTACGGCAGTGGCTCGCTGGGCGGC
>JAKSBY010000771.1 GCA_022360855.1 Sphingomonadales bacterium
AGCGCCCGCAGGATCGTTCCGAATGCCGCCGTCGACTTGCCCTTGCCGTCGCCGGTGTGGACGAGCAGCAGGCCGCGGTCGGAAGCCTTGCGTTGCTTGATCTTGGCGCGGTGCTCGGCCTGCAGCGCCTGCATCTTCTCCTTGTGTTGCGTGTTCGCATCCGTCTCAGACATCGGACAGGATCTCCTTCAGTGCGCTGGCCAGGCGCGTGTATGCAGTCTCGCCGGGCGGCAGACCGAAACGTAGCCACGCCGGCTGCGCCTCGAAGCGCCGCACCAGAATGCCGCGTGCGCCGAGGCCGTCATAGACTGACCCGGCTTCGGCGTGGGAGGCAAGCCGGAACAGGTCCGTGCCACCGATCACGTCGAGGCCGGAGCCGGTGAGGAGCGCGTCGAGACGCGCCGCCTCCTGCTTGAGCCGCGCGCGTGTGGCAGCGATCCACTCGGCATCGTCGTAGGCCCGCGCGGCGACTTCAAGCGCCGGGCCCGAAACCGGCCACGGGCCGAGCCGCGCGCGCATCCGCGCGCAGATTTCCGGCGCCGCCGCCAGCGCGCCGAGCCTGAGGCCCGCCAGGCCGAAAGACTTGCCGAAGGAGCGTAAGACGACAATCGGCAGCTCGGCCACGAGATCGGCGACGCTGATCTCCGGCGCCAGGTCGGCAAAGGCCTCGTCAACGATCAGCAGCCCGCCGTCGCGGGCATGTGCGATGAGAGTGTCTCTGGCGATCCGCCGCCCGTCCGGATTGTTCGGGTTGGTGACGACGGTCACACCTTCGGTCCGGTCGAGAGTGTCGACCTCGGTGACCGTATGGCCGGCGCGTGCCCAGCAGTGCGCGTGCTCCACATAGGTCGGCCCGACGACCGATACGGGCCCGGGATCGAACAGGAGCGGAAGCTGATTGATCAGGATCTGCGAGCCGGGCGCGAGGGTCAGCATGTCAGCATCGGCAAGGCCGAGATAGGCTGCGAGCACACGCTTCAGCGTCTCTTCAGCCTCGATTTGAGGCAACCGCCGCCAAATCGCATCCGAAAGCTCTCCTACCGGGTAAGCAAAGGGGTTGATGCCGGTGCTTAAGTCCAGGATCGGCCGGGGCGCATCGGGCCATTGCCCGGCCAGAGAGGAATCTCCGCCATGCGCGGGAGGCACGGGGTTCAGGAGGCCTGGCAGGCGATCATGCCGGCCACCGGCAGCACATACTCCCAGCCGTCCGCCTGGGCGAGGCGTATGATGCCCTGCTTGATCACCGCGCCGCCGACGATGCCGCTCCTCATTTCCGGTGAGATGTTCAGCTCCACGGTCAGATCATCGACCAGGAAGCGCTGCCGTTCGTGCTGACCGAACACCGCGCGGCCCTCGGCATTGGTACGTAAAAGCCGGGCTTCTTTGTCATCAAGCGCCATCAGCGCCTCGGGCATGTCGCTTTCGCTGAAGAAGACGAGCTTGGCGCGGGTCGCGCGCGCCCAGAGGAACAGGCCGCAGGCGCCTTCCTCCAACCGTTGCGGGCTCAACGTACCGACACGCCGCTCGAGCGCCGCCATGGGGTCCTCGGCGGCCCGCGGCTGGGCATTTCGCGGCCCGGACGCGCAGGCGTGGACCGCGAGGCAAAGCGCCAGTATGAGAAGCAAGCGAACCATGATACGCTACGACGGCCGCCGGGCGCGCTGCACGAGCTCATAGCCGCCGCCGCGGTCCTCAAAGCCCATGATGCCGAGCGCCGTCCTCAGTCCCATATTCTCCGTATCGATCGTCACGCGGGTTCCGAAATCGAAGTCCGGGCGGATCCACATCTCTATGGCGACCCGCTCGTCCCCCTCCGCCCCTTCTAGCGGCAGGACGAGCCGAGGTCCATCGCATTGCGGCCGGCCGGTGAGCACCGGCCCGACCCAATCGAACTCGTTGGGGGTCTTCTGTAGCGCGTTGGTTTCGATAACCGCCTCGGCGACCTCGCAACCATTGGCGCCAAAGGCGATCTCCTCGACCGTGGCGAACAGCGTGCCGGAAACCGGCACGATGGTGGCGAGCCCGCGGAGGTCGGCATCCAGCACCATGTCTCTGAGCGTCACCTTAGCGCCAACACGCCGCTCGAAGACGCCGCGGCCCGCGATCCGGCCGCCGGAAAGCGCCCAGTCGATCCTGAGCCGCAGCGCGGCGAGCGCCAGCGGATCGGCGCTGATGTCGAGCCGGCCGAGCTGCCCGCCCTGAAAGACCACGCCGGAGAGCGTACCGTCCCAGATCGTCCCTTCCGCCTTGCTGTAGGAAAGGCCGCTTTTCTCGAAGCCCAGCAGGTTGACCGCGACGCCGAGCGGCAGGGTGGCGGCCAGGAACAGTAGGAAGGCAGCGGCAAACAGAATGGCGAGGCGTGTTTTGGTCATGCGCCGCCCCCTTGCCGCAGCGTCACCTGCACACGCAAGGTCGGCGCGTCCTCGTTGCGGCGGATGAAGGCCTTCTCAATGATGATCCCGCTGTCGCGATGCATCTCCGTCAGCCACGCGTAGAGCATCCGTGACTCGACGGAATCGATCCACAGGGTGAGACCGTCGCGGTCGGCCGGTTGCAGGCGGGTGATGACGACGCCGAGCTGTCGCGCGCTGGCGCCGGCGATGGTGCGGACCGTCTGCCCCTCCGCCGCGCCCACCTGTTCGCCGAGCTGGCGCAGATACGCGGCCTCCTCGGCGCCGGCGCTGACTTCCTCGAACAATTCGAAAGCTGCCTGATAGCTGCGCTCGGCCGACTCCCGGTAGCGCATGAGCGGCGCGTAGACCGCCTGGTAGGCGAGGACTGCGACCAGGATCGCGGCGGCCAGGCCGATCAGCCACTGCTCGCGCGGCGTCCTTTCCTGCCAGAACGCGGTCATGGCAGACTCACCGTGACATCGCCGACGATGCGCCCGCCCTGCTGGCGCGAGCCGCCTTCCTCGAGCCGGGCGCCCTGCTCCGCAACCGCCAAACGCAGCCGCTCCACATCGTCGAAGCTGCCATAGCTCAGATCGGCGATGATCTCGCCGCGCTCGGCGTCAAACCGCAGCGCCTCGATGCGCACGCCCTCCATGGCCTCGATACCGTCGAACAGCGTCTGGCTGAGCCGGAAAAAGCCGTCCGCGCGGGTGGCGCGCAGGGCCGCAAGCTCGCTCCTGAGCTGGGCCCGCGGATTGACCACCCGCTTGACCTCGGGAAAGGCTTCGCGAAAGACTTGGTCGGCCTGCGCCCGGTAGGCCTCGGCGCCCTCCTGATACTTCCAGGTCTGCAAGACGGACTGAGCCGCCGCGCCGATAACCACCAGCAGCGCCAGCGCCGC
>JAKSBY010000222.1 GCA_022360855.1 Sphingomonadales bacterium
ACGGTGACAAGATGCGGCTTGGTCTCAAGATTGGCCGCCATCACACCCTTGATGATCAGGTTGTTCGATTCGGTCGCGCCCGAGGTGAAGACAATCTCATCTGCTCGCGCCCCGATCACATCGGCAATGTCCTCGCGCGCCACCTCGATGGCGGCGTCCGCCTCCCAGCCGTAGCGGTGCGCCACCGAATGTGGATTACCGAACTTTTCCGTGAAGAACGGGAGCATGGCATCGAGCACCCGAGGGTCGAGCGGCGTGGTTGCCTGGTAGTCCAGATAGACCGGCGTTTTGACCGACATAGGGCTACTCCGCCGCCTCCGGCGCGCCATGGCGCGAGCGCGCGTAAAGCTCCGACCAGGCGGCAATGAGGGCGTCGATATCTTCGGGCTTTGTCGCCCAGCCCAGCGAGATCCGGAGCGCAGAGCGCGCCAGCTCTTCATCGGCCCCGATCGCCTGCAGCACATGCGACGGGCGCACCTTGCCGGAAGAGCACGCCGCGCCGGAGCTGACGCAGATACCGGCCAGGTCCAGCGCCATCACCTGAATCTCCGCCGAAAGCCCGGCGAGGGCGAAGCAGCTCGTGTTGGGCAGCCTCGGCGCTCCGGCCGAGAAGAAGCGGAGCTCCGGCGCGATCTCCGCCAGCCGGCGCTCGAGGCCGTCGCGCAGCTCCGCCAATTCGGCGTAGATATCCAACTGGCCGACAGCCGCTTCCGCAGCGGCGGCAAAGCCGGCGATGCCGGCGACATTCTCGGTGCCGGCACGGCGGCCCTGCTCCTGCCCGCCGCCGATGAAGAGCGGCGCATGGCTGATCCCCTCGCGCATGATCAGCGCGCCTGTACCTTGCGGTCCGCCGACTTTGTGCGCGGTCAGGCTCATCAGGTCGACGCCGAGCCCTGCAAAGTCGACCGGAATCTTGCCGAGCGCCTGCACGGCGTCGGTATGCATGAGCCCGCCGTGTTCGTGAACGATCTCCGCAGCTTCTCGGACCGGCTGGATCACGCCGGTCTCGTTATTGGCCAGCATCAGCGAGACGAAGGCCGGCTCGCACAGCCCCTCCAGCGCCTCTTCCATTCCGGAAAGCGAGACGACACCGTCCGCATCCACCGGCAGCAGGACCGGCGGCTTGTCGCGGGCCCAGGCCAGTGCCAGAACATTATCATGCTCCACCGGGGAGATCACGACGGCCCGCCGGCCCGCCATGGAGAAGGCGAGCGCATTGGCCTCGGTGCCACCGCTTAGGAAGACAACTTCCTCGGGCCCGGCGCCTGCAGCCCGGGCGACCGCGGCCCGCGCCGATTCCACGCGCCCGCGCGCCGCCCGTCCGATGCCATGCACCGACGACGGGTTTCCGCCGGCCTCGAGTGCCGCGGCAATCGCCGCGCGCGCCTCCCGGCGGACCGGCGCGGTCGCGTTGTAATCCAGATAAACCGGCGCGCTCATGCCTTTGGAGATAGTCCTTCCCGCCCGTGCAGACAACCGAAACCGGCGATCCTGGCGCGTACAGCAACGCCGCCCTTGCACGGTGAGGGCGAAACCCTATATTGAGGGCCCTCGCGGGGTGACCCTTTCGGCGGCGTTCGGACGAGGCCGCCTTCCGAAGCAACGCCAAGTAAACTGAAGCCTATGCCAGACGTCATTTTTAACGGCCCCGATGGCCGGCTCGAAGGCCGTTATCAGCCGGGCAAAACACCCACCGCGCCGATCGGCCTCGTTCTGCATCCGCACCCGCAATATGGCGGGACCATGAACAACAAGGTCGTCTACTATCTCTATCACGCCTTCGCGCGGCGCGGCTTTGCCACCCTGCGCTTCAATTTTCGCGGTGTCGGCCGCAGCCAAGGCGAATTCGACAATGGCGTCGGCGAGCTCTCGGATGCCGCGGCGGCGCTGGACTGGCTGCAGAGCTTCAACCCCAACGCCGCGAGCTGCTGGATCGCCGGGTTTTCATTCGGCGCCTGGATCTCCATGCAGGTTCTGATGCGCCGGCCCGAGATCCGCGGCTTTCTCTCGATCGCGCCGCCGGCCAATATGTATGATTTCTCGTTCCTGGCCCCCTGCCCGTCTTCGGGAATCATCGTCAACGGCTCCAAAGACGAGATCGTCTCGCCCGATTCGGTGGAAAAGCTCGTGGCCAAGCTGAAAACACAGAAGGCGATCACGATCGACCACACCGTCATCGAAGGTGCCGGCCATTTCTTCGAGAATGAGCTCGAACAGCTCGTCCGCGTCGTCGACAACTACCTGACCCTCAGGCTCAACGCCGAGCAATAGGCCCTCACCGTCCTCCTCTTTTTTTGTCACCCGCCGGCTTGACCGGCGGGTCCATTTGGGAACCGCTTCGACCGTAGCCCTATGGATTCGCCGATCAAGTCGGCGAATGACAAGATGGCCCAAAAGCGCTACCCCGGCTTGTGCAGCACGCCGCCGGTCACCGGCTCGGAGACGCCGGTCGTCGTCGGCAGGCTCAGGGGTAGCCCGAGCAGCGAGCGGACGGCGAGGAAGCCGAAGGCCTCGGCCTCGAGAACGTCACCGCGCCATCCCAACACCTCGACAGGGTCGACCAAAACCGGCGTGCCGGAGCGCAGGCGCTTCAT
>JAKSBY010000770.1 GCA_022360855.1 Sphingomonadales bacterium
ATGCCTTGCCAGGCGCTCGATGTCGGCCGGGGCATCGGCGCTTTCAAAGTCCACCCAGCCCACGACGCCTTTAACGAAACCATGCGCGTCGGCGAGCGACAGCATGAACACCGTTTCATCGACCGTCGGCGCCGCCTGAACCAACACCGTACCGTCAATGCCGGCCGCGTCCAGTATCGGCGCCAGGTCTTCGGGCTCGAAATCCCGATAGATTGGCCCGACATCGGGCGTAAGCCAGCCATAATCGCCGCGGTCGACCTTCCAGAAATGCTGGTGTGCGTCGATTTTCATGATCTTACCTGCATCAGCAACATTCCCGTGCGCTTGGTCGGAAGGCGCAAGACTTGGCGTTCACCCCTCCCCCGCAAGGTGTCGCCCGGCGGTTCTTGATTGCCAATATGTGCCATCCGGGAAACGAAAGGTCTCCAGAGACTGCGGCTTGATGACAGCGCTGAAGCCGGGCTCCGTTGGAGCCATATAGCGACCATTTTTCACCGTAATCGGCGTTTCAAAATGCTCATGCAACGCTCCCGCATGCTCGGTCCTGCGACGCTCGGTTGCGCCGCTGACGGCGACATAGTCAATCATGGAGTAGTGCTGCGCATATTCGCACAAACCCACCCCCCCGGCATGCGGACAAACCGGTTTATCGAACTTCGCCGCGAGCAACAGAACGGCGAGCACTTCGTTTAGGCCAGCCAGACGGCAACCGTCCAATTGCACAAAATCGATGGCGCCGGCTTCAAGAAACTGTTTGAACATAATGCGGTTGTGGCAGTGTTCGCCTGTCGCCACGCCGGTCCTGCCAGAGAGCGCCTGCTTGATTTTGGCGTGTCCAAGGATGTCGTCCGGGCTTGTGGGCTCCTCGATCCAGATTGGGTCGAATTCGGCCAGCGCCGAGACCCATTCGATCGCTTCATGCACCTCCCACACCTGGTTCGCATCGATCATGATCTCTACATCGGGGCCAACCGTCTCACGGGCAATCATAAGACGGCGCCGGTCGTCGTCGAGCGATTTCCCGACTTTCAGCTTTATCGCTTCCCAGCCATCCGCCACAGCTTCCTTGCATAGCGTGCGCAATTTATCGTCGCTATAGCCAAGCCAGCCGACCGAGGTCGTGTAAGCCGGATAGCCCCGTTTCAGAAGAGTCTCGATCCGCTCCGCCTTGCCCTGTTGGGCGGCCCGGAGAATGGACAGCGCCTCCTCTTCATCGAGTACGTCGTGCATATGACGGAAATCTATGGTCGAAACAAACTCCTCGGGCGTGAAGTCCGCGACCAGCCGCCAAACCGGTTTTCCCTCGTGTCGCGCCCACAAATCCCAAATGGCGTTCAAAACCGCGGCCGCCGCGAGGTGGACCACGCCTTTTTCCGGCCCCAACCACCGCAGCTGACTTTCACCGACAAGCGAGCGCCAAAACCCGGCCATGTCGTCAATTATCTCGCCAAGGGATCGGCCCACAACCATCGTTTCGAGGCAACGCGCAGCTTCCGCGCAAAGCTGCGTACCGCGCCCGATTGTGAAAGTCAGACCGTTGCCTACAAGAGACTCCGATGTCGTCGTCAAAGTCAGATAGGCCGCCGAGTAATCCGGTTCGGAATTCATGGCGTCCGACCCCGCAAGTGAGGCCGACGTCGGAAAACGAACGTCATCCACTTGCATGCCGGTGATTACGGTATTTTTTGACATTCTACTCTTTTCTCATCGCTTCTACCGAAACACGCACCCGATCAACGGCGCCCGCTTCATCTGTGTTTTTCTTTCATCGTGCTTCGGCGCACACGCTGAGGCTGCGCTCTCATGGAGGGTTGGAGGCCGAAGAAGCGCCGTCGCGCGTTGTCGTCGGCGCATGCCCCCAAACGCCGTATATCAAGACCACGACAAAGCCGACAATCGGCACCACCAAAGCCGCTTGAATACCCGAGGCGTCAGCGACGTATCCCATCACCGGCGGGAAAATCGCGCCGCCGATGATCGCCATGATCATCGCCGAGGACGCCAGTTTGGTTAGCGGGCCGACGCCTTTGATGCCGAGCGTGAAGATTGTCGGGAACATGATCGACATGAAGAAGGTCGTTAGCCACAACGCCCCAAGAGCCAGCCATCCGCCCGCGAGCATGGCAACCAAACACAGCCCGGTCGCAACGATTGCGTAGAGCGACAGTATCCTCTGGGGCGCGATGTGTTGCATGATAAACGCACCGGAAAACCGGCCGATCAACAGCGCGATGAATCCCACCGAAAGAATCTGGGCGGCGCTGCGCTCCGTCATATCCGGGACCACATCGATGGCGAAATCGACAAAGAACGACCACACCGCAACCTGCGCGCCGACATAGAAAAACTGGGTGACGACACCGAGCACCAGATGGCGCTTCTTCAAGAGCACGCGGAAGCCGCCTTTCGCTGCCGGTCCGGTATCCTCATCCACTGCCGGAAATTTCGCGCGCGCGATCACGAATGCGAGCACGGCAACGGCACCGGCGAGCACCAGATAAGGAATCTGAACCGCCTTCGCCTCCGATATCCGATAGGCTTCCAGTTCGGCCGGCGACAGCGCCGCAAGCTCGGACGCCGAATACTCGACCCCGGAAAAAATGAAAAGACTGCCGAGAAACGGCCCCAGGAAAGCGCCCATGCCGTAAAACGACTGCGCCAGGTTCAGCCGCGCCGGCGCCGTTTCCTGCGCGCCCATGACGGACACATAGGGATTGGCGGCGGTTTCCAGAAACGACAGGCCGAATGCAATAGTGTACAGCGCGCCCAGGAATACGAAATACATGCGCACTTCCGCCGCCGGATAAAACAGCAGCGCGCCGATGCAGTAGAGCGCGAGACCGGCCAGAATGCCTTTCTTGAACCCGAACCGCTGCATAAAGAGAGCCGCCGGGATGGCGCCGAAAAAGTAACCGCCATAAAACGCGGTCTGAATGAACCCCGCCTGGCCGCGTGACAGATCCAGAGCCTTCTGAAACTGGCGTATCAAAACGTCGTTGAGCTGCGCGGCAAGCGCCCAGGAGAAAAACAGCAACGTCACCAGAAAGAAGGCGGCTGCGTATCTTCGTTCCAGAAGCGGAACGCGGGAGGGAGTCTCGACTATGGCACTCACGACATCAGCCCTCCGTTGCCTGGACGGCCGGTCCGATGGGAGAGCCTTCGCGCGATATCTTGAAAGTATAGGCCTCTTTTACGCCGCCCAGTTCAAGCAGCAGCCGAGGGTCGACGTCGATCAGAACATCGCTCCCCGACTGTTTCCATGGGAGCGGCTTGCCGCCCGCTCCCAGTAATTCGATACGAACGTCATCCGCCAACCGCAGGTTCTTGATTCGCAGCGACGAAGACGGGAACTTTGGCGCAATCGCGTAAAGAGCATCGTCTCTCTTCGCGAAGAACAGCTCCTTGCGCGCGGCGCCTTTTTTGGGGGTCAGGGCCTGCTCCAGAATGTCGTAGTCGACAAAACCATGCGCTTCGACCGCAAACTCCGGGATTTTGCCGTCGCCCCACTGGACCGGTCGCTCCCAGGTCGTCGTTCCGTATATGGCTTCACCGTTGACCGCCAACCAGTCGCCCATGGCGACCAGCCGGTCTTGCATGATCACCGGGATGCGGCCGTCCGCCGTCGGCCCCACGTTGAGCAAAAGGTTACCGCCGCGGCTGACCGTATCGACGAGCGTCAGGATGAGCCGCTGGGCGGTGCTGTAATCGTCTATATCTTCTATTCGATTGTAGCCGTAGGACGTGCCCATGCCCCGGCTTTCTTCCCAGAGGTTTTCCCCTCCCGGAAGCCCCGCGCCATACTCGGTGGTGTAGTAGCCGCCAAGATTGTGGCGCGTCTCCTTCCCCCACCGGTCGTTGACGACGACGTCCGCGCTCTCGGGCCGGTTATAAAGCCAGGCAAGCAGCTCCTCGCTTTGCCAGACGGCGCTCGCATGCCCCCACTCTCCGTCGGCGAAAATGACCGACGGATTATATCGCGTCACCAGGTCCTTGAACTGCGGATGGAAATGTTCCCGGACAAAGGCGTCGACGTCTTTGCGGTAGAGCGGATTGTACCATTCGTACAGCGAGTAATAGGCGCCCATCTTCAGGCCCGCCGCGCGCACGGCTTCCGCCAGGTCGCCGAAGAGATCGCGCTTCGGGCCGACGGCGCCGGCATTCCACGGCCGGCCCCAGGACCGGTCCGCCTCCGCCGATGGCCACAAGGTGAATCCATCGTGGTGCTTTGACGTCAGAACGACATATCTCGCGCCGGAGCGGCGAAACACATCCGCCCACTGATCCGGATCGAACAGCTCCGCCTTGAAGTGCGGGGCAAAACTCTCATACCTGAAATGCGGGCCGTATTGCGCCTCATGGAAGGCCCGAACCTGATCGCTGTCGTCGATGTCGAAATTGGGCTCCCCGTCCATGGCCTTGTCGCCGGCGTGCATTCTTTCGCCATACCATTCGGCGTATGTGCCCACCGGCGAGAAAGAAGGCACCGCGTAAACGCCCCAATGAATGAAGATGCCGAACTTGGCGTCGCGCCACCACCCCGGCGTCGCGCGCTCCTGGAGCGACGACCATTCGGGCTTAAAGGCCTCGCTGCTTTCCGCGTAGGCCGACGAGAATCCGATTTGGACCGCCGCGAAGGACGCCAGGCAAATACGACGAAGGAGAGTGGCCGAGCTAATTATCATATGTCTTATGGTCCCGATTTTTCTGCTGCTGTGCTTCGCCTAGACACCAACTTTTGCGGAGGGACCGTACTTTCAAAGTACGGTCCCTCCGCACCGTGTCGAACTGACTGTCCTCGTTTCTACAGGGTATATCTCACGCCCAATCGAAAACTGCGCCCCTGATGATTGAGTCTGAAGACCCGGTCATCCGGAATAGCGCTGATACTCTCGCTGATCTGGACCGGAATATTCGGGTCGCCCGAGACCGCCGTTGCCTCGAACAGGGTATCGAACGAGTTCGTCAGGTTGGTCACCGAGAAGGTGACGAGGAGATTGTCCATAATGGCGTAGTTCGCCGCGAAATCGACCGTGTGCCTCGGGTTCCGGAAGACCGAGCTGTTGTTGTTGTTGACCTGGATTAGCGCTCTGTCGCGGTAGGTATGGGCCAATCTCAACGACAGGTCGCCGTCGTCCCAGAACAATATGCTGTTGATGGAGTTTCTGGAGAGGTTCTGGAACGGCAGAATGTTGAAGATGCTGTCCGGGTTGTCGGGGTCGACGACCGACTCGCTGTCGACGAATGTGTAGTTGGTCGAGAGACCGAGAAACTGCCAGATGCCAGGCAGGAAGTCATAGACCTGCGTATATCCGAATTCGATGCCCAGGAGCTCCGCCGTCGCGCCGTTCACCTGGGTGGAGAACAGCGCGTCGATACAGCCGAATTCCTCGACGGTCGCGGTGTTCTGCTGGGCGATCGGCGCATTCGATCTGTTGACCAGGCATGGCTCGCCGGTAACCGGGTTCTCGAAGTTCCGCCGGACCGACGACCCGAATGTGAACGACTCCATGTCCTTGTAGAAGACCGTCACCGCGAGAAGACTGTCGTCGTTGAAATACCATTCCAGCGAGATATCGCCCTGATTGGCGAGGAACGGATCGAGCTGCGTATTGCCGCCCGAACCCCGCGGGATGGTGGCCGGATCGCGGTCGATGACCGTGAACCCGGGCGCCAGAGCGGAGAGGCTCGGACGCGCCAAGACCCGCGACGCCGCCAACCTCAGCAGCAACTCGTCGGTGACCTCATAACGGACATTCAGGCTCGGCAGCCAATTGCTGTAGTCGTTCGTGTCCTGGAAGTTTGGAAAAGAGAAGCCCTCGGGATACGGCGTACCGCCGGGGCCGACATAGAGCGGGCTAAACTGAAATCCCCCCGCGCCGGTTCCGACTACCTTGGTATAGGCGTAGCGCACGCCGACATTGCCGGTCAGCCTGCCCTGCCAACCGTCAAAGTCGACCTGGATGTAGGCGGCGGCGGTTTCTTCCTCGACGACAAACTGGTCGGACGGGTTGCGGACAAAAGCATCGTCCGGAACGCCGTTCGGAAACAACAATGCGTTGATCGAAGCCAAATTGGCAACGGGAAACGGCTGGCTCGCCCCATCGGGCGCGATGCCTTCGAGCGGCGCCGGCGCGGTGTTGAATTCGATCAGGGTGGCCGGCAAAATCAAGAACCCGGCCTGGTCCGGAACCAGCATGTCCTGCACCTCAGGGGGCAGGTCGAGGTTGTTTACAATGAAGAATGCTTCGGCGCTGAATCGATCCTTCGTGCGGTCCGTGTATTTGCCGCCGGCGCTGACCCGGGTGATGAAGCCGCCCTGGAAATCTTTCGAGACATCCAGATAAAACGAGTTCAACTTATCGCTGACTTCGCGCTCGAAGAAGGAGCCTGACGGCACCGCCATCGAAGAGGGGTCGTCAAAATTGAAACGCGGACAATCGAAATAGACCGGCAGCGAGACGCCGCCTTTGCCCTCTTCGAAGCGATGGCCGCACAACCCGTTTCCGGGGCCGAAGGAAGCCCCCTCCGGATCGAGAACGACGTTGGAGGAGATAAGGTTCCAAGTCTGGAATTCGATGAACTGATCGGTGACCGAACGCCCGAATTTTGCATGCACGGTCCAATCGCCAAATCTCCGCTCGGCGTCAACGCCGATGATGTAGTTCTCCGTATCGCCGGTTTGCTCGCGGGTTTGAATGAGAGGGCTGCCGTCGCCGGCGCGGTAGTATTCCACCACCCGCCCGGACGCGGTGTCGACCACGCTCAATTGCGGCGGTTGGTTTTCGCCCTGCCCGAACGACGACGCGATGCCCCGATTCTCATACATCGTGAAATCCTGCGTTTGATCGGAATAGGCGAAGTCGACGCGAATCTCGGTAACGTCGTCGGGGCGGAAATGCGCGCTCAACGTGCCGCCGAACTTATTGGTGTCGCGCTCAAAGACCCGGTAGTTGGCGAAGCCGTCGGAGATGGCGGCACGGTCGGCTAGAACGGCGCCCGTGGCCGCGTCGAGCGGCTCGTTTCTCGGGTCCACAAAGGCGCCGAGAAAGGTCTCGAACGTGTCGGTACGCGATTCGTTGTGATCCCAGAAAAACGATCCCGACAGGCCGAATGTGTCCGACAGGCGCTTCAGGAAACTGAACGTCGCGCGCGGGGTGACCTTGTCTGCGAGATCGTTGTACCGGCCCTCGGCGCCGAAGATGAATGTATCTTCCGCATCAATGGGAGACACCGTATTGAGATAGATCGTGCCGCCGAGCGACCCCTCTTCCTGCCTGGCCTCCGGGCTCTTGGCGACGACAATGCTGGAGAGAATATCGGCGGAGAAAGACGACAGATCCACGGCCTGGTCGTCGGTGTTGCTCGTCAGCGTGGTGCCGTTGAATTTGATGAGGTTGAGGGCGGGCGATATGCCGCGCACGACAACGGTACCCTGATCGGCGCCGGCGCCGCCGCCACGTTCGAGCACGACGCCCGGCAAACGTTGCAGCGCCTCGGTAATCGTCTCGTCGGAGGACTTGCCGATCTGCTCGGCAAAATAGGCATCGCCAATGACCGCCGACGCCCGCTTGGCATCGGTGGCCTTCTGAATGGAAGCGCGCACCCCGGTTACGATAATCTGAGCAATCTCTTCTTCCGTGTCCGCATCGTCCTCCTGCGCGTTCACAGCTCCCCCGAAAGCAAGCGCCAGCGCCAACATGCTCGCACCCCCGCGCAGAACCAATTTTCGATACACCCCCCGTGAACAGGTCATAGTCGTCCTCCCTAAGAAAGTTATTTTGCGGAAGCCTGGGCTACTTCCATTGGGAGCGTTCATATCATAAGAAATTTTATTATTACAATACTTTTATATCTGAAACATTCTACGCCATGCTACTGAAAACGATTAGCGGTAACTGACTGGCTTCCAAGTCATTGATTCTGTTTCATATTAAAGGCGCCCAGCCTATGGCGGGCTTGGCTTGCCTGCGCCCAGCGAATCTCGACGCATCCGTCAGTCTACGTTGAAGAAACGGCGAGCGCTTTCTAGAATGCGATGCACATCCGTTCGATATCAGGACGCGTTCGGAGACCGGGCGTTGATGGTAAGGTCGTCGGACTTGGAGTTTTCATGAGCAGCAATTTGTCGGAATCAAAATATAAAGCGCCGGCTCTCGAGAAGGGGCTTCAGATACTTGAAATGCTGGCCGCGACGAGCGAGCCGATTGGCCTGACGGAAATCGCAAACCGCACCAACAGGTCGAAGAACGAGATCGTACGCCTGGTCTACGTCTTGGAAGAAATGGGTTTCATAGAGCGCGACCCGGCGCAGGGCGGCTACACGATTACCAACCGCATCTTCAACATCGCGAGCGCGCGCCCGGCAACGAGATCGATCATCGAAGTGGCCCTTCCCGAGATGCGCAGACTGGCGGCGGACATCCGTCAGTCGTGCCATCTGGTGGTCCGCTCGGGCCCGCAGATCGTCGTTGTCGGCCGCATCGAAGCGCCGAACGAGATGAGCCTGGCTGTGCGTGTCGGGCATCACAGACCGCTTACCGACTCCGCATCGGGAGCCGTTTTATATTCGTTTCAGCCCGACGACGAGAAACTGGCCGTCAAACGACTGCTGCAAAAGACCGAATCCAAAGCGTCTCTGGCGCGGTTCATCAAACGGGCGGAAGCGGCAAAGGAGCGCGGCTACGAACGCCGACCAAACAATCTGCTGCATGACGTGATCGATCTTTCCGTACCGATTCTCCGCGCAGAGAGCGCCGTGGCCGCGGTAACGATCCCGTTCGTAAGAATGGAGGGGCATAAGCTGGACGAGGATGGAACGACCAGCCGCCTGATGCTCTGTTCCAGCACCATTTCCCAAGCGTTGTCACCGCATGAAAACTATTAGGATTATTTCTCCGGCAGACCGATAACGCTCAAGTCCATCGGTTCCACCCCAAGCTCGAGCGCCGGTGACTCCGGCCGAAACGAAAAATCGCCCTCAAGCGGCGCGACGAAGAGCGGGTCTTCGGCAATGCTGTGCTGTTCGATACCGTGCCGCCGTTCACGCTCCAGGTGGGCCGCGCCCCAGCGCGGATCGGTACTGTTGAAATAGACGTTGTAATCCGCCTCGGTATCTTTGAGGTGGGGGTCGGGCCCGAACAGGCCCCGCTGAAAGTAGACATTCGCTTCCGATTCAGTGGCGTAGAGTACGTTATGCCGGATAACGGACCCGGCAACGGGCGACTCCTCGAGCGAGATGTAGCCGCGGTGATCGTGGTCGATCCCAAGGCCGATGATGAAGTTGTTGATGACGTCGTTGCGGCCCTTGATGGCGATTCCGTTGCCCGAGCCGCGGTTGCGGAACACGATATTGCGTTCGATGGTGGTGAAATGCTGGTCGTCGTCGCAGCGGATGGCGGCGTTCATCGTCTCGGCTTCGCTGTGGTGGATATAGTTCTCGCGAATGACGTTCCCCCTGCCCGTGCCGGAGACATAAACGCCGTTCCCGTCCCGCAAGACTTCCATGACATGGTGGATGTCGTTCCGTTCGATGAGATTATTGCGTCCGTGCAGAAACTTCTCGCGGACTTCCCAGTCGGGGCGCTCCGGCGGCCCGTCGGGAAATTCCATGGCGAACGCCTCATCGACCTCGTCCCAGCGGATGGTCTTCGAAGCTTCGCCCGCACCGCTTCGGTCCCAGTGGATGCGCCCGCTGATCACGATCCCAGAATAGGGCGTGTTGTGGATGAGGTTGTTGGCGATCCGGTTTTCGCCGCTCTGCCAGACGAAGATCGCCGGTGAGTGCCACAGAATCTCGCCCACATGGTGGATATGATTGCGCAGGATCCTGTTGCGCCTGCTGACGTCCTTTGCCCCGGGTCCGTAGCCCGCCATCAGGATGCCGACGCCTCCCATATGTTCGATCACCGTGTCGACGACGCGATTGTTCCGGGCGTGCAGGTCCATGCGAATCGCAGCGCCGCCGCTGTTGCGGAAATGGCAGTTCTCCACGGAGACTCCCTCGGCGCCACGCAGGCGGAGGAGCGCGGTCGGCCGGTCGAACATCTCCCAATCGTGCTGGAGCCCCCAGCCGGTCTTGCCGCTCTCCCAGCGAAAGCGGTCGCCATGGGTAAAGGTGAGGCCGTGAAAGACGAGATTCCGCACTGGGACGTCCGCGGCGGCGTCATAATTAGTTTGCCCTTCAACCCGGATGAACTCCGTAAGCGACGGGGCGACGATGTCCGGGCCGGGCTGGTCGCCTTTGGGCCACAGATAGAGCCTGCGATTGGCGGCGTCCAACACCCACTCTCCGGGCTCGTCCAACGCCTCCAGGGCGTTCTCCACCCAAACGCTGCCGGCGTCCTTCAACATATCCCCGACCCACCGGACTTGGACCTGGCGATAGGTGGCCGGCACCGCCGTTCTCGCGACGCCTGCGCCGGAATCGACGGATGCGAGCGGAAGAATGTTCAGCACCCATGCATAGTTGGGACGGATGACGATCTCCTTGTCTTCGGGGTTGTCCCATTCCTTCAGGGCGCCCTTCGGGAAAGCAAGGGTGAAGCGATCGATATCTTCGCCCGTCTGCCAGTCCTTCGTGGGGTGGAACCCGGGGCCCCGCGCTCTCGGCAGGCGCTCGGCGCCGTCGTACAGCGTGTTGAAAACCGGCAATTCGGGCGGGACGTGCGCCACCCACACCTTGCCGTGGGCTTCCGGCGGCAGGCCCGCGAGCAGTTGGTCGGCCCGCCTCCATCCGGTTATCGCCACACCGGAACTGAGGATGGGGCGCTCCCCGGGATATGCCGCATAGGTGATGGTCTGGTCGCCGGTCGCCGAGTCCTCCAGGCCGAAGACCACGGTTTCCCGCAGGCGGTACACCCCGCCCCGGAGCACGACGCGGATGTCGTCCCGATGACCGCCCTCTTTCAGGTCGCGCACCGCGTCCCGGGCGTGCTCCAGCGTCGCAAACGGACGCGCGGACGAGCCGGGGTTGGCATCGTCGCCGGTGGGTGACACATAAAAGTCGCCGCGTCCATCAGACACCTTGGTCTGGCACGCCGCCACCAAGGCCAATGTCACGACGACAAGGAAAGGTCTGCACCACCGGATGCAGGCGCGATTTGCAATAATGGGCTTTGCGAAACTCACTTGTCTTGATGCTCAAGCCCGCCCCGCCGCTCGATCCGACCGAGGCTTACACCCAACACGTGGCGCGATATAGCGTCCAGCGCATCGCGTTCGCCTTCGAAGTGGATCGTTCTGTGTATGTGTTCGTATGAAGCCCCCGGCCCAAGCGCCAAGGCGGGGCTTGACGTTTCCAGCTCGTAAAACGGGCCCAACTGACCGCCCTCAATCGGCCCGTCGTTGTAGCTGTTGATGGCGTCCCCGCGGTACGGGTCGTCCTGCAATGCCCACTGAGAATTTACGTAGGGCTCTATTTCCGGCGGCGCATTGTATTGCACGATTGTCAATACGCCCCGCAGCGCGTCCCAACTGCCGGCGGCGCCGAGGCTCCTCTTCGGGCCGATGCCGATCTTGCTGCGGTACTTGCCGTCCGCGGTGAAGTAGATTTGCGCATCGTCTTCATCGACGATGAGCCGGTCTCCCGGCACTTTGCCAAAGTAGTCGTCTTTGACGATCGGCTCGTCCGCCTCCCCCTCCAGCTTGCGGTAAGGGATAGCGACCGTGGTCTCGTCGCCATGGATCAGCATCCCCAGGATCCAGACCGACGGCAAACCGGTTTCGGTGGTCCAGGGCTCGGCCCCGGCGTTGGAAAGCCGGTTGAGGCTTTCGAAGGCGACGAAGCTGACGTCCGCGGGCAGATCGAAAGACAGCGCGGCGGACAGGGCCGGTTTGTCCAGCAAGCGGACCTCACGTTCGACCGCGATGGCAAACGTCCTGCCCGACCAGTTTTCAAGCGTCGCGGTATGCGTGAATGTCACCGCCGCCGAGGACCGGCGCGCGACCTCCCACGGCGCGGTATCGATGAAGGCGGGCACGAGCCAGTTCTCAAAAGTGAATTCCGCGCCCGGTTCAAAATACCAAGAGAACTGGCCGCCTTCCGGCCCGATCCAAAATCGGTCCTCGCCGCCGAAGACGTGAATATGGCGATCGAGGCCCTCGCGTTGGTCCTCGGGCTTGATGCCGCGCCTGATCGCCGGCCGGTTGACCCAGCCGTAGCTCGCGCCGCTCGGGCCGCCGGCGGTCGACGTCATCACCCGCCCCTGCCAGGCCGGGGCAACGGCGACACGTTGCGCTGACGACGCGTCGCTCAAGACGATGATCTCGGTGTGATCCGACAGGAACGCAACGTCGCCGTCGAAGGCCGAGTGTGGGCTCCCCACCCCCGGTGACGATGTTTCCCCGTCGCAGCCCATCAGCACCAGAGCAACCGCAAGGCCCGCGCGCCGCTTCATTCGTCCGGAATCCCCAGCAGGCCGAGGTCCGGGTCCGTATAGCGCGGCAAGTCCGAAGCCGGCCGGTCCAGGTAGAAATAGGCGGTCGCGGAAACGTCGTCGCCCTTGCGCCAATAGTTGACGTAAGATCCCGCCAGGACATCTTCGTCAAAGCTGGAGAGATCCCGGTTCTCCTCCAAGAGCTTGATGAAGTCTATTCTGTTGCGCAGATGAGCGATCGAAGGCTGGCCCTTCGAATTGAAGAGAGAAACGGGAACAAAGCCGCCGCCTGCCTTGTTGCGCGCCATAAGGTCGGCGCCGTTCATGTTCCCCATGGTCTGAATGGTTATGCGGATATCCTGATGGAAATAGACCGGGTCCGGAACGTGATAGCGATAGAAGGCGTAGCGATCGGTCTTGTTCTCCAGGTCCTTGTTCGAGATCGGGGAACCGAAGTACAGGCCGTCGAACGCCCCCTGGCCAAAGCCCGTACCGACATAGTCTTCCGTCCCCGTGCCGACGAGCGTCGCCAGTTCGCCGTCGCCATCGAGAAAGATCTTGACCTCTCCTTCTCCGAACCAGGACTCCTCCGTGATCAGATCGGGATTGCCGATGAGCCCGATATTGGCGCCGAGATACCGCCCCCGCCCTTCGACCTTCGGCAGGATCACGTAGTCTGCCTCGCCCGAAGTTTTGGGATCCCGGCTCCAATAGGCGTGAAAATACAGCGCATCGTCGGGCAGCGCATCGACGATCAGATAGTCGACCTCGTACCAGACCAGGGAGTGGTACGGCCCCTCATTGGTCAGCTCGATGCGGCCGCTGGTGCGAAACGGCATCGGCACGAAGCTGTTGAAGGACCGGCCTTCCGGGCTTGAGAACATGACGCTTTCGAAGGCCACGAGATCGCCGTTCGCCATGCCGAAGAAATCGCCCAGGGGCGCCGAGACCGCCGGCTTCTCCGCGCCGTCCCAGAACATCTCGATCTTGTGCATCCGGCGCTGCAACGGGGTGAAGGACTGTGTGCCAGCCATCCAGATATGATTGATGACCCCGGCGCCTTCGGCATCGAAAATCGTTACGGTCTCGCCAGGCGCGATCCCGATAAAGGCGCGGCCCTTGGCGCCTTCGTTCGTGGTGCCGCCCGCGCCTTTCTCCCCCATTGGGTTTTCGCCGGTTATCCAGCGGGTTTCGACGCCGGGCGGCGGAGCCAGATAAAGGCTCTGCTCCAGACCCGGATGGTACGCGCCGCCGCTTGCGTCATCCGCGCTCGGCGAAGAACACCCCGCCAGCATCGATACAAGGCAGCAGAACGCGGTGATGGATATTATTGCATTACACTTTCGCGCCGTCTTCATAGCTTGCCCCAATCCTCCTCCAGTTTCGCGCGACACTTCAAACATATGTGCACGACGCGTAAGGCGCGTTTACATCAACATGGGGCGTTGTATCAATAAATTTATTTGATATATGAATCAATCGACCGCTCACCGTAGAGAGCGGCCGAGGAGGTTTTCGTTCAGGCCCGACCGAGGAAACCGGAGCTACCGCACTCCAGATATCCTCGGCCGGCGCCCTGCTTGCTGCCACCTAAAGCGCGTTGACGACGAGGCTGATGCCGAAGGTTCTGCCGAACTCTTCGAAGCCCCAGGGACGCGAACGTTCGCCGATGAAGAAGAACTCCTCTTCGTTCGTCAGGTTCGATGCCTCGAAATTGACCGATACCCGATCGCTGAAAGCATAGGAGACCGAAAGGTCCAGCGACCTGAGGCCGGCCGATGTACGGTCGCCGGAACCGCTCAGGTTGAACTGCTCGACCGATTCGCCGATGTCCGACCATGACAGTCGCGAGCTGATGCCGTGCTTCTCGTAGCCGACGGACACGTTGTAGATGGTGGACACCTGGAACGGAAAGGCCCCTTCGATTCGCTCGCCATCCACGTCCAATTCCGCTTTGGAATCGATCAGGCTGAGATTGGCGGTCGCCACCAACCCGTCCCACGGCGCCGGCAGCTCGGTAAAGTTCTTCACGACGTTGAACTCGATGCCCTTGATGTTGCCCGACCGTCCATTGACCGGGAACGCGGCCGAGGTGAAGTTCGTGAGCTGCCCAAAACCCGGCGCATCGATGTTCAGCGTCCCGTCCGGGGAAGATGCCGAGAAATCGGTCTCGAAGTTGGAAACGTCCTTATAGAAGAGGCCGACCTGAATGACGCTGTCCTGATCGGGGTAATAGGCCAGCGAAAGATCGAAATTGTTGGATTCAAGCGGATCCAGCTCCGGGTTGCCGCCGCTGTAATCCCGCCGAACCGCATTCGCCACGGTCGGCTCGGCCCCCACGGGCACCGTGAACATCGTCGTTTGCGCGCCGGCGAGGGAACCGAAGGAAGGCCGCTTCACGGTTTGCGTAAATGCCGCCCGGGCAATCAGGTTATCTTGGACGTTGTAGCGCAGATTCACATCGAAAAAGACGTTGGTATAGGAATTGCTTGTCGTAATGACCTCGCTTGAGCGCGCCAGTTCCGCGCCATTGACGTCTTCGAAAATCTCGGTCCGCCGAGACATTCCGGCATAGGACGTGCGTTCGAAACGCACGCCGCCGAGGACCGTCAGCTCCGGCAGCAGATCGACGGTGGCCATGACGTAGCCAGCCCAGATATCCTCTTCGAAATCGTCAACCGGGTTGGAAAATCCAAACGGCCCAAAGGCGTCGGGATCCGAGAATTGAAGCTCCCTGAGCGCCCGGGCATCCGGCATCACGCCAGCATCGTAGATATCCGAAAACCCAGCATCCGAAAGCGCGAATTGATCGAGGGTCGCCTCTATGAAGCCAATCGTGCCGTCGAAGGTACCGGCCTGATCGCGCAGACGGCCCTGCCCGCCGAACTTCAGATAGCCGTTACGGCCGAAGAAGCTGCGTTGTTGCGTAATGTCGAACCGGAAGGCCAACTCTTTATCTTCGTTGGTGCTCAGCCCTTGAAACGTCTCGATCAGGTCGTAGGCGGCGCCGTTGTTCTTGGCGTTTGGGTCGTTGTACTGGAAATCGACGAAATTGCCGTTGGAGTTGGCAACCGTGCCCGAGGTATCGGCAAAGCCGGTATTCCCGAACAGCGCTTCATAGATCGTGACGTTCCTCTTCGTGGCCGAATGTCCGATGCTCGCCTCGATCTGCCATGAGCCCACGAAATATTCGAACTCGCCGATATGGAAATACAGGTTCGTGTCGATGTCGACGAGGCTGCCGAACTTGGTTTCGCTGATCGCATTGAAGGCCGCCAGCGTATCGGTCGCCGATACCACCACATCGTCATTGGGATCGCCCGAGGTAAGCGTAAACAACGTAAAGGCGTCGTCGAGATCGTTCCGGAAGTCGGTCGTCAGGAAGTTATAGGTGAGCGTCAGATCATCTTTCGGCTTCCAGCCCACGCTTGCCGACGCGCCCAGACGTTCGCGCACCGCCTCGCGCCTGAAAAACAGAGATTCGGTCGGGACAAAAGCCTGCGAGCCGTCCGGGTTGGTGAACAGCGCATAGGGTTGGGTGCCGACGCCGAGCCCGGCAATTCCCCCGGAGCCGTCGCCAAAGCCGATGGGAAAGGCGCCGTAGTTGCGCTTGTTCCAGCTTACGACAAAGGCAACGCCCAACTCGCCCGCATCGCCCAGGTCGAATACGCTGCTAAACCGCCCGCCGCCTTCCGGACTGTTTTTGGAGGTAATGCCCTGATGGCTGCCGCCGCCGCGAATCTGCAGCATCGTATCGCTTCGGTCAAACGCACTCAGGGTCTCGATATCCACACTGCCACCAAGCCCGGTATGGTCCATGTCAGGCGTGCTCGATTTGGTCACGACGAGGCCGGAAGTCAGCTCGGGCGCAAGTATGGTCAGGCCGATGGAACGCTCGCCGGCATTGTCCGATCCCAGGTTCAGACCATTCAGCGTTACACGATTGAGGTCGAAGGCAAGCCCCCTGACGATCAGGGCATCGCCTTCGCCGAAACTGTTGAAGACGGCGATGCCGGGCAGGCGCCGCGCGGCCTCGGCGACGTTCTTGTCCGGGAAGTTGCCCATGGCGTCCGCATCGAGGACGCTGACGATGTTGTCGGCGTTCCGCTCGCGATTGAGGGCACCCAGGGTCTGGGCCCTTTTACCGGTAATCAGAATGTTCTCGACCGCGCCGACATCTTCACCGATGGCGAAGTTGAGCACCGCCGTTTGATTCGCCGCGACCACGACGGTCTGTGTGACGACATCCGCGCCAAGATAGTCGACGGAGATCGTATACGAGCCCGGCGGCACCGACGGGAATCGATAGGCACCCGACCGGTCCGTGGCCGTCCTCAGTCCGAGCTCGACAATCTCCACCCGCGCACTTTCAAAGTAAAAGGCCTCCTGGAAGTCGCTGACCCACCCCTCGACGCTGCCCGTATCTTCAGAATTGACGGAGCTGACCGGCCTCTCCGCGTTGCCGCTTTGGGCGCGCGCGCCAGCGGCTTCAATCTGCCCGGCTGCCAGCGGCCCATCCTGAGTCTGCGCGTCGGCTGTGACGCCCAGGAACAATAGGCTTGCACAACTATTAAGTAGTATCGACTTTAAGAACGGTCTCCGAGTCATTGTTTCCCTCCCCTTGAATTTGCCGGTTTCGATGCACCAGATTCTCTCCGGTGTTCACGGCGCGCATCGACGTCAGTCTTTGTTAGAAAACCTATAATTTCATAAATGATTTATTATTTTAAATATAATTATACCAATGCTTACATTGCTCCATGGCTTTGCGCCGGAATTCGGCGCAGCCAGCCGCTAATTTCCTAGAAATATACGATTAAGTATTTGATATGCAAATAACTATTTGACATTTGGAATAATGTCGGATTATGGCTATATCCAGATCTCTGCTCACAAAAAGGGGAGGTAAATCGGCATGACCCGCGTTACCGACTACCTGAAACTTCTTATCGTCGCATTTCTTCTCGGAGTGTCGCCGCAGGCCGCCTCGCAAACAGTCATCAGCGACGAAACCGAGGCCCAAAAAGCGGAAAGAATGCAGTGGTGGACCGAGGCTCGCCTTGGCATGTTTATCCACTGGGGGTTGTATTCCCTGGGCGCGCGGCATGAATGGCTCATGAAGATAGAGGGCATGACCGACGCGGAGTACCGCAGATATTTCGAGGTGTTCGACCCGGATCTCTACGATCCCAAACAGTGGGCAAAAGCAGCGAAGGAGGCAGGCTTCAAATGGGTCGTCGTCACGACGAAACACCATGACGGCTTCAGCCTTTGGGACACTGAATATTCGGATTTCAAGGTCACCAACACGCCCTATGGGAAAGACCTGATAAAGCCGTTCGTAGAGGCGTTCCGAAGCGAAGGTCTTCGCGTCGGCTTCTACTATTCCGTCATCGACTGGCATCACCCGGACAATCGGGTCGACGTCCTTCATCCCCAGTGGCGAAACGAGGACTATGTGGCCAAGAATATGGGGCGCGATCAAAAGAAGTATATCAAGTTCGTTCGCAACCAGGTTCGTGAGCTGATGACGAACTACGGCGAGATCACCGAGTTGTGGCTGGACTATTCCTATCCGCCCGGAGCATTCGGCGATAACCCGAACCGGAGCAGCGACCAGGACTGGGCCTTCAAGACTGCCGAAGACTGGGGATCGGTGGAGCTGGTGAAAATGGTCCGCAAGCTTCAGCCGGGCATTGTGATCAACGACCGGCTGGACCTCAACGACACGCCGGGCGGCTGGGATTTCGTCACGCCGGAACAGTATCAGCCGAGAGAATGGCCGACGTTAAACGGTAAACGCGTGGCTTGGGAAGGCGTTCATACGATCGGCGATTCATGGGGCTACTTTCGCGGCGAGCCGGGCTGGAAAAGCGGCCGCCAACTGATCGGTCTCGTGATCGATACGGTGAGCAAAGGCGGCAACCTGTTGATCAATGTCGGCCCGACGGCGCGCGGTGTCTTCGACGAACACGCCATGGACCGCCTGGCGGCCTTGGGCAGATGGATGAAATACAACAATCGCTCGATCTACGGCAATACACAGGCGCCCGAGGGATTCAAGGCTCCCGACAACACGCTCCTGACCTACAACCCCCGGACGAACCGGCTCTACATCCATGTCCTGGAATGGCCCGTGCTTCAGGCCTTTTATCTCGACGGCTTTGGTGGAAAGGTCAAATACGCGCAACTCCTGCACGATGCGTCCGAGCTAGGGTTCAGAGACCCCTACCGGTCCCCCGAATTGGATGAGGAAATCCCCGAGAATACGATCATTCTTGATCTGCCGGCACAAAAGCCCAATGTCGAGATCCCGGTAATCGAGCTGTTTCTCAACGACTAGGGTTGGGGGCATCAGGTTGAAATACTCCCGACTGGCGCCCCGGCCTTCTCCTCAATCCGGCGAAGGCCGGGGGCCATTTTTCCGCTTGATAACCCATCAGGGATGGTCGCCGAAGGTCATGGTGTTCGAGATATCGACGGCGGCTTCCCTGACCAACGGCACCGTCTCTTCCATCGTATGTTTCAATGGCCGGCTTTCTACAAAAGGAACGGTCAGCGCCGCGACCGCATGATCCCCCCTGAGAATCGGGGCGGACAGATCCGTGACCCCGCGCACGAAGTCGCTCTCGAAACGCCCGTAGCCCTGCTTGCGAACGTCGCTTGCGAGGCTGGTCAGCCTCTCCAGAACCTCCGGCGGCTCGGCGGGCTCCAGAACCCGCAGCCACTGTTGCTGCACTTCGCGCGGCTGGAAGGCAAAGAGCACAATGCCCGAGGTAGCGCGAGCCATGGACCGGCGGTATCCGGTGCGAACGGAAAAACCCAGCTCGCCCGGCGCCTCGATCCTGGCGATCACGATGATCTCGTCCGAGGACGGTACGACAAGATGGCAGGACTGCGCGGCGACGCCCGCCAGCCGCCGCATGACCGGCAACGCCACCTCGATCAGCGCCTTGACCGGCGGCTGCGCCATGCCCAGGGTGAACAGGCGGTTGGTGATCCTGAACCCGTCGCCGGACGGCGCCTTCTCGATGTACCCTTTTTGCTCCAAAACCTGGAGCATGCGGAAGAGCTCGCTGGTCGAGCGTCCAAGCCGCTCCGAGATGGCGGCCATCATCAACGGCTCGCGCTGGCCCGACAGAAGTTCCAGGATCTCCAGGCCCTTCTCCAGCGCCGGCGCCCGATACCTTTGATCGGACCCGTCCTTGGAAGCCGCAGCGTGTTTCTTGCGCGGAGTCCGTGCCAAACGCTTATCCTTTCCCGCCCATTGGGATTTTAGCTAGCCATTCTGCTGTCATTTACCCTCTATCCTTCCTCTCGCTCAACACCTTAAGGAGAATGCCGGATGACTTCGAACTTAGCCGAAATTTGCCGTTGCGACGGAGCATTGAAATGAAGCGTGTTGGAATGGTCATCGGCATTCGCCCGGAAAAAATATCGGAATACCGGGAGCTGCACGCAAACGCGTGGCCCGAGATCCTGGAGCGGATCAGCGCAAGCGGAATAAAGAACTACACCATCTATCTCAAAGAGCCCGAGAATCTGCTGTTCAGCCACTACGAGTATCACGGCACCGACTATGAGGCGGACGTGGCGAAGATCGCCGCCGACGAGGCCACGAAGAAATGGTGGGCGCTGACCGACCCCTGCCAGCAGCCGCTGGACTCGAGAAAAGACGGCGACTGGTGGTCCGTGATGGAAGAGGTCTTTCATCACGACTAGGCTGTTTCCCGATCGCCGGCTTGTCGCCGTCACGGCGCGCGCAGATAGCTGGTCTTGACGGAGGTATAGAACTCCCTGGCGAATGCGCCTTGCTCGCGCGCGCCGTAGCTCGAGCCTTTGACGCCGCCGAAGGGCACGTGATAGTCGACCCCGGCCGTGGGCAGGTTGACCATGACCATTCCGGCTTCGGCATTGCGCTTGAAGTGATGCGCGTATTTGAGCGACGACGTGCAAATCCCGCTCGAGAGGCCGAACTCGGTATCGTTGGCCAGGCGCAGGGCATCGTCATAATCTTCGGCCTTCAGAACCGTCGCCACGGGCCCGAAGATCTCTTCTCGGCTCACACGCATCTGATTGCGTGCGCCGACGAACAGCGCCGGCGCCATGAAGAAGCCCGGCGTTTCACGTTCGAGCACGTCTCCTCCGAAAGCGAGTTCGGCACCTTCCTTCCGGCCGATTCCGATGTAGCCCTGGACCGTGTCGAGCTGGCTTTGGTTGACGACGGGGCCGATGTCGGTTCCCGGCCCGAGCGCGTGCCCAACCTTCAGTGATTTCAGCCTTTCGATCACACGGTCGACAAACGCGTCATGCACGCCCTTTTCGACGATCAGGCGGCTGGAGGCCGTGCAGCGCTGGCCGGTCGAGAAAAAGGCGCCCTGCACGGCGCAATCCACGGCGATGTCCAGATCCGCGTCATTGAGCACGACAAGCGGGTTCTTGCCGCCCATCTCCAGCTGAAATTTCTTCATGCCGGCCGCGGCCTGCGAGGCGACACGCCGGCCGGTGGCGACCGAGCCGGTAAAACTGACGGCATCCACGTCGGGAGACTTCAGCAGCGCCTCGCCGACAACCGAACCGGCCCCGCAAACGAGATTGAAAACCCCCGCCGGCGCGCCGGCCTCTTCAATAATCTCCGCCAGCGCCACCGCCGATGCAGGCACAAGCTCCGCTGGCTTCAAGACCACCGTATTGCCGAAAGCAAGCGCCGGCGCGGCCTTCCAGGCGGGAATGGCGGCGGGAAAATTCCAGGGCGCAATCAGGCCGACGACGCCAAGTGGCTGCCGCCGGGCGTCGGCGTCAAGGCCGGGCCGTACGGACTCGATCACGTCTCCGCTGTTGCGCAGCGCCTCGCCCGCGAAATAGAGGAATATCTGCCCGGCGCGCACGACCTCGCCGATGCCTTCCGCCAAGGTCTTCCCTTCCTCGCGAGAGAGCAGCCTTCCAAGCTCGTCACAGCGCGCCAGGATCGTCTCGCCAATCTGGCGCAGGAGGTCGCTCCGCGCCTGGATGCCCGCGTCTCGCCAGGACGGGAACGCCGCCTTGGCGGCGGCAACCGCGTCATTGGCCTGACTTTCATCCGCCTGCGCATACAGGCCGATACTATCTTTCGTGTCGGATGGATTGATGTTCGCAACCGTATCCGGCGCTTCTATCCATTCTCCATTGATGTAATTCCGATGGGGTCTGGCCATCGCATTTTCCTTCGTCATGAGGTTGAGCTAGATCGCGTTGCGTGCGCGAAGATTGTCCATCAGCGCACAGACGCCGAACGTCCAGGGCGCCGCCTTGTCGCTCGTGGTGACCGTGTTCACCAGACCGCCGAGCTTTGGCGACGAAATCGAGACCCGGTCGCCGATCTTGTGCGTAAAGCCCATGCCGGACGCGTCGCGGTCCTCGGTCGGCGCGAACAGGGTTCCCGTAAACAGCACGAAGCCGTCCGGATATTGATGCGTGGCGCCCGCGGCCTGCGCCACGAGATCGGCGACGTCGCGGCTGATCTCCCGCATCGTCGAGGCGCCCCTCAGGAGATATCCGTCCTCGCCCTCGATTCGGAGGTCCACATCCGCGCGCCTGACGTCGTCGAGCGTGAAATGCGCGTCGAAAAGCCGGATGAACGGCCCTACGGCGCAGGACGCATTGTTGTCTTTCGCCTTGCCCAGCAGCAAGGCGCTGCGCCCTTCGAAATCGCGCAGGTTCACGTCATTGCCCAGGCTCGCGCCGACGATATTCTGGTCCGGTGCGACAACGACGACAATCTCGGGCTCGGGATTGTTCCAGGACGACCGCGGGTGCAGGCCGATCTCGGCGCCGAACCCGACCGACGACAGGATCGGCGCCTTCGTGAAGAGCTCCGCGTCAGGGCCGATGCCGACCTCCAGATATTGCGACCAATAGCCGATGGCGCGCAGGTGTCGCTCCAGCGTTTTCGCGTCTTCGGAGCCCGGCACGATCTTTGAAAGATCGCTGCCGATGACACCGGTCAGCTCATCACGTAATGCCTTGGCGCGCGAGACATCGCCGCCGGCTTTTTCCTCGATGATCCGCTCCAGGAGGCTGGCCGCGAACGTCACGCCTGCGGCCTTGACGACCTGGAGATCGTTCGGGGCCAGAAGACAGGGCGCGGCTCTCTTCGCACCAGGCGCAATACTGTGAGCGATGAGCTCGGAAACCCGGCAAACGGGCGCGAGCCCGCTTACGTCTTTGGCGGCCTCGGCGGGCCTGTCGGCCGCGCATAAATGCGCTATCGTGGAGAAACGATGGGTCAGATCGAAGACAGCACCGTCTACGACCGAGACAACGGAAGGCCCCTGGAGCGCCGGGTCTTCGCACCCCAGAACGGCCCGGCCGACAAGCGTCGCCTGGCGCCAATCCTCCGGCAGATAGGAGTCCCAATCAGACATCAATCGGTCGCGCTCCCCCGGGGGCCAGGATGGAGGATCATCGTTCCCCACTGTTTCAGCCAGGTTCGTTTGTCTTTCTCGCCGGCCCACCAGTTTTCGTGATGGATATTGAGCCAGTTGCCGGCGCTGTCTTCCTGCCGGTCCAGATCGGCGACCGCGAGATTGAGGCCCATGCGCACCGTTCCCATCTCCGGCGACCAGAACACCCCCGGCGAGACCTCGAGGCAGGGGTTGGCGCTGACCCGCCATTCGATCACATAGCCCGACCCCTCGACGGGCTCCTTGATGCGGACGGCCGCCTCCATGGCGCCCGTTTCCGTCCACGCCGCATAGTTGGCCCAGGCGACCGGGTTCATGCGCGGCTCGCCCTGCATCAGGCCGCCGCGCTCAAGCCCATGGAGCCAGGACTTGTACGTACTCGCGACCATCTGCCAGCTCAGGCCGTTGCCCTTGTTGTCTTCGCCGTCTTCCTGCGACCAGCGGTATTCCGCATTCACGAGCAGCTCGACCCCGTCGCCAAACCACGGCCAGCCATTGGGGGACATTTCGTGCGGCGTCTCGTTTTCGTCCGGAAGCCACCGCGGCGTATCCCGCCCGTAGACGAGATCGTCCGTAACGTCGTAGGCGACATAGAGATTCGCGCCGTCATGCTTGATGAAGACGCGGACGGAGAGGTCGTTCGGATCGTCGACCGGCGTGAATTGCGGGTTCCATCCGTCCACGCCCTCGATCAAGGCCGCGTCGTCATACTCACCTTCGGCGATGATGCCGTCGAGCGTCGGGGTCGATCCGCGATAGACGCTCACGGTGCTCGGCCAGGGGCCTTCGGGCGCGCGGCGGGCGAGTGTTTCGAAGCCGATATAGAGCCCCGCCATGATCAGGGCCAGAAATGCCCAGCCGGCCCAGACGAGGCGGCGCCCACCGCTCTTGGGCGCGATCTCGCTCATGGCGGGGAACAGAGCCTCATCCTGCGCGCGCGGCGAACCGAGCGATCCGGCGATCATGAGGATGCCGGAGAGGACGAACAGGATGCCGCACAGATAAAGGAAGTGCGGCCAGGCCCCGATAAATCCGTAAGAGACGCCATAGAGGCTGCCGATCGCGGTCAGGACGCAGAGGATGCCGCCGCCCACAAAGCCGATCAGCGCGCCGCGCGCCGTGACCATGGGCACAAAAAGCGCCGCGAGTGCGAGCGCCGCCATGGGCGGCGCCAGGAAGCCGACAAGGCTTTGCAGCAGTTCGAATATGTTGCTCCCCACCTTGTCCAGCGTCAGGCTCCAGGCCACCGCGATCACCGCGGCGAAGACGGTGGCCGCCTGACCGAGGCGCCTGATGTGGCCGGCGGGAATCTCGGCGTCGCGCCGAATCCACGATTTGTAAACATCCAGCGTGAAGATGGTGCTGAAGGAATTGAGGCCGGAATCGACGGTGCTGATGAGGGCGGCCACCAGGACGGCGACCATCAAGCCGCGCAGACCGACGGGAAAATACTCGCCCACGAATGTGACGAACGCGCTGTCGGGATCCTCGAGCCCCGGAAACAAGACAAAGCAGATGATGCCGGGAATCGTAAAGATAAGCGGCGGCAGGATCTTGAGGAACGCGGCGAACAGCGCGCCCTTTTGCGCCTGCTCCAGATCGCGCGCGCCGAGCAGCCTTTGCACGATGGTCTGGTCCGTACACCAGAACCAGATGCCGACGATGGGGTAGCCGAGGATAATCGCCGGCCAGGGATAATCGGCACTGTCCGCCGGCTGAAACAGTTTCCAGTAGTCCGGCGGCGTTTGCGCGACAAGCCCGGATACACCGCCGACCGCATGCAGGCCGATCAGCGTCATCGCGAGCGCGCCGAGAATGATGAGGACCGTCTGCAGCGCGTCGGTGGCGACGACGGCCGCCAGCCCGCCAAACATCGTGAAGCTGGTCGCGATAATCATCAGCGCGGGCAAGGTGACGGTCAGCGGCAGCGCCAGGATCTGCGACAACAGCACGCCGCCGGCATAAAGCGTGCCGCCGAGCCACAGGACGATGACCGAATAGAGAACATAGACGGTCAGGGCACGATGGACGTGAACCCCGAAGCGCTTTCTGATGGCCTGCGGGATCGTGGTCACGCCCAGGCCCAGGTAATACGGCCCGAACACCATCCCGAGCAGCGCCAGGAAGAACCAGGCCAGCCACTCGAAATTGGCCGTCACCATGCCCGTGGAGTAGGCCGCGCCGACCGCGCCGATCAAAAAGGCCGGCCCGACATTCGTCCCCCAGATCGAAGTCCCGACCTGGAACCAGCCGAAGCCGCGCCCGCCCAGGAACAGATCCTCGGCGCCGCCTCTGCGGAACGCGACGAACATCCCGAGGCCGACGACGGCGAGGACATAGGCAACGATGACGAGATAATCGAAGGTGGCGAGAACCGTTGTCATGAAACGACCGGGCTCTCCGGCTCAAACGACCGCTACGGCGTTCTTCTCGAGCCAGCCCCAGTCCGGCTCGGGCCCCAGTCCGGGTGCCTGCGAGACTTGCACAAAGCCATCGACGATCGGGACGTCCGCCTGCGTTGCGAGCCCCTCGATCTGCTCTTTGCTGTAGACGATCTGCTCATAATAGTCATTGTTCGGGATCGCGGCAGCCAGCTGCGCCTCGGCCTGGCCAACGCCGTGAACCTGCGCCTTCATGCCGTGGGACTCCGCCAGATGGGCGATTTTGATGGCACCGGTAATGCCGCCTTTCAGAAACGAGCTGGCACGGACCATATCGAGCGCCCCCATCTGAATCCAGGTCGCCGCATTCCAATGGCTGCCGTCGGACGTCTCGGCGGCGAGCACCGCGATATCGAGCGCGTCGCAGAGCTTCTTGTAGGAATAGAGATCGAACTCGCGCATCGGCTCTTCGTACCAATAGAAATCGAGAGATTCGAGAATCCGCCCGAACTTCAGCGAATCCTCGAACCCCCAGGCGCCGGAGCCGTCATAGGTGAGCACCGCGTCGTCGCCGGCCCATTTCCGGAGCCGGCGGCAGAGCTCCGCGTCTTCCTTCGGATCGCCCCAGGCATGCAGCTTGAATGCCGTGAAGCCGAGTTCCATGCAGGTTTTGATGTGGCGCTCATACTCGTCATACGACCCCCATGTCGCCGTCGACGCATAGGCGGGAACGCGCGTGTCATAGCCGCCGAGCAGCTGATAGAGCGGCAGGCCCGCCGCCTTCGATTTGATGTCCCATGCGATGATATCGAGGATGCCGAACTGGTTGATCTGGAATTCCTCGATGCGATCGATCTCCCAGACCAGCGACCACAGCTTCTCGGTCATCAGGATGTCCTGGCCGATCAGCGACTTGAGACGACGCTGCACGACGCTGGCCACCGCGTCGCCCCGGTTCTGCCGCAGCGCGCCGACGATCCCCGCCTCGGTATCGACACGGACATAGGCGACTCGCGGGGTCAGACCATCGGGTGTTCCGTCGCTGAAGCCGCCCGGAATCCCGTTCCGCCAGTTAAATTTCGGCGCCCGGTCTTTTTCTTCGACCAGATAGCATTTTATGTCGGTGATCTTCATGGGCCGCACTCTCCTAATAAACCAGCCCGCCGGAGCAGGCAGCCCTGAACTGGACTGCCTGCTTTTGGCGAACTCCCATGGACCGGGCTAAAAGGCGGCTCTGGCGCCGAAGCCAAATCTGCGGCCAACGATCGATTTCGAATAATAGCGTCGACCGATGCCGGCGCTGATTTCCGTGAACAGGTCCTCTTCGCTGTCGGTCAGATTAATAGCAGTGACAAATATCTGGATGTTCTCGGTTATGGCATAGCTCACCGAGGCATCGAGCTGAGCATAGCTGTCGACGAAAATCTGCTGCGGCAGACCGCCGAGGGCACTCGGGATCAACAGGAAGTCGTCCCGATAGGAATAGGCCAGCCGCGCCTCGACGGGGCCGTTTTCATAATAGCCCGTGATGTTGAAGGTGAGGTCCGAGACGCCCGGAAAATCGATGGTTTCGCCGGTCGCGGTGAACTCCGCCGAGGTATCCGTCAAGGTCAGGTTCGCCAGCACGCCGAAGCCGTAGGGCAAGGCATGCTGATAGTTGATTTCCACGCCGATGATCGATGCCTCGCCCTGGTTATCGGGCTGCGTCACCTGATCGATGGGAAGCGGATCGATGACGCCGCCGCCCATCAGCTCGCCGATGGCCCGGATCGGCGCGCCCGCAAGCTGGGTCGACGGTCCCTCGGTGACGCCGGCGATGAAATTCTCGAGGTTTTTGTGGAACACGTTGACGGCGAGCACGCTGCTTTCGGCGAAATACCACTCCAGCCCAACATCGTAGTTGGCGGCCTCGAACGGCAGCAGCGCCGGATTGCCCGCGTCCAGCTGAACGGCGAAACCATCCTGGTTGACGTCGTTCGAGGCATTGGCATTGATGCTGAAGCTCGGCGCCAGGTCGTTGAATGTCGGCCGTGTCAGGGATTTCGACGCCGCGAGACGCAGAAACAGGTTCCGCGCCAGCTCGAAACGCAGGTTAAAGCCGGGCAGGATATTCGTGTAATTATCCTCGAATGTGACCGGCGTGGCCGACCCGGTCGACAGATCGTCGAACACGGTGGTATCCGTGCCGCCATTGTCGGTGATCACGAACTGGGCGTCGAAGCCGTCGATGGTCTGGCTCGTGTGCACAAGCCGCGCGCCGACGTCGCCGACGAAGGGAACGCCGCCGATCTCGCCGTCAAGGTTGAGCTGGACGTAGGCCGCGTAGACCTTTTCGTTGATGCTCGAAATGCCGAAGGGATCGTCGGGCGTTGGAGACGTGATGCCGGCGGCGAGAAGCGCGGCCCTGGCCGCGTCGTTATCCGGAAAGACAAGCGACGCATAGTTGAAGCTCTGCCGGGTGTTGCCGTCCAGGAAGTTGTCCTGGCCGTTGATGAAGGTCCCCACATCCGCCACGGTGATGTCCTCGCCGGTGACGCCGATGCCGTTGCCGTTGGTGGCGCGGTTGACGTCCTTGGTGCGGGTCCGGAAACGCGCGCCGAACTCGACCGAGGACAGGAAGTTGCTGTCGATGTCGCGCGTCGTATCGAACTGCGCGGCAAATTCCTTGTCGTCGTTGGTGGTGATGCGGTCGTCCAGGACCGACAGCACGAAGTTGGACGGATCGCCCAGATCGCTACTCCCGGGGTTTTCCTGGATAGTGAATCCGTCGTCGTCGATGTCGGTGAGGAACGAAAACGAGCCGTTGTTGCCATCGATGCGCACGCGGTCGAAGGTCGTGCCGCCGCTGGCGTCGGAATAGCTCAGGTCCAGAGCCAACAACCAATCGCCGAGACGCTTGCTGCCGTTGAAGCCGAAGGACAGGAGATCATCCTCGCCCGCCTGGTTGTCAGTCGTCAGCTCGGGCCTGAGTGAGGATGGCATCCGGAAAAACGTGCCGCCGTCGACAAAATCGCCGACCCGGAACGACCCGTCGGCATTCTGCAGCCCCAGATCGATCAGATCCTGATCGAAGATGATCGGCAGGAAGATGAAATTCGTGGTCTGCGAGTCCACATCCCGGCGGCTATACAGCGCATCGAAGACGATCTCGGTGGTATCGTCTGGCGCCCACTGCAGGGTGCCGGAGAACGTAATCCTCTCCCGATTTTCGAGCGTGACCTCCTGGTTGTTGGAGAGGGGGAACAGGGTGACGCCGGGATCCGCGTCGCCGACGCCGTCGTTATTGGTATCGAGCTGCTGGCTGATCCCGAAGGACTGGAACCACCCGAAGTGGCGCGACAAATCCTGACGGATGGAGCGGTCGGAATAGGCTGCCGAAAGGAGCGCGCCGAACGTCCTGTCTGCATTCGCCCAGCTCACCAGCGCCGACGCGCTCGGGTCCACCTCGCCGGCAAAGCCGCGATAGGTCCCCTCGGCCGAAGCGGCATATTGCGTGCCAAGATCGAGCGGCCGCGCCGTCACAACGTTGACGACACCGCCGATCCCGCCTTCCACATGCTTGGCCGAAGGCGTCTTGTAGACTTCCAGCGATCCGATCAGCTCCGACGGCAGCACGTCGAAATTCGCCGCCCGGCCGGTCGTGGTGATGGTGTTGCCGCTCAGGATCGGGTCGATGCTCTCGGTTGCGCTCACCAATGAGCGGCCATTGATCGTGCCGCGCACGAAATCGGGGCCCAGTCCACGAATGGAAACGAAGTCGCCCTCGCCCCGCGACCGCTGGATGGCGACGCCGGGAATGCGCTGCAGCGTCTCGGCGATATTCTTGTCCGGCAGCTTTCCCACGTCTGTGGCGTTGACCGCATCGACAAAGCCGGACGCGTCCCTCTTTGTGTCCAGCGCACGACCGACCGATGCCCGGATGCCTTTCACGACAATTTGCTCGAGCTCTTCTTTATCGGTGGCATCGTCCTGCGCCTGGGCGGCGCCGATGGCCTGCATGAGAGCCAAGAGGCAAACCGAAGTTACAAGTCTGGTTTTGAGGCGCATCCGGTAGTCCTTCCCTAAGAATCTTGATTTTATCGCCCTTCTCCAAGCCGGCATGCCCACACACCAGAATCGGGGCTGAGCGCAAACTAGACTAACCATACTAAAAATGCCAATTAAAATTTTATCTTGACATTTTAATATCTCTATTGATGTGAATTGAAAGCAGTCCGATCAGCCAAGGAAGCCTTGCCGTGACAGCGCCATGCAAAGCCAACCCCTTGTAATTATTCGATTTATCTCAAAACGGTAAGCGTCGAGAGCGCGGAGGCCGGCCAGGCCGCCGGAGATTTCAGAGTTGCGGGCAGACTTCTCTCGTGTTCCCTGAGGAGTCTTGCATAAATTAATTCATCAACTCAGCCTGTTGATGTATCTATGAAAGCCGATGGAAGCGGGTACCGGGCTCGAAACGACCCGGCCGGGATCACTCAAGTGTAAGATGGAAGCATTCGATGTCTCTCAGAGATACAGCCATTGCCAACTTCTTTGCCGCGGTCCGTAACGAAACGATCAAATCGGGAACGACGCTTTCCCAATCGGAGCTGTCGGCCATTCTCGGCGTGTCCCTGTCGCCGCTTCGCGAGGCCTTGAAGCTCCTGGAGTTTCAGGGCTTCGTCAAAATCCTCCCGCGCAGCGGCGTCAAGATCGTCGAATCCGATATGCAGCGCATCAAGGACTGCTTCCAGCTGCGGCGGATCCTGGAAACCGCGGCGATCAAGCGCTTCGTTGAGTTCGAACAAATCAAAACGCTTCGGCCGATCCTGCAGGCGCACGAAACGCTGCTCAGGAAAATCGAAAGACAGGAGCCCGAAGACGAGATACTGGCCGCGCTCGCGCCTTTGGACAAGGACATGCACTCCAGGTTCATCGGCGCCCTTAAAAACGAGATCATTCGCCAAGTCTACGATACGAACCAGGACCACATCCTGCTGTTCCGTTTGGATTCCATCGCCCTGACCTATCACGGGCTCAAGAGCACCTGCGTCGAGCACATTGCCATCCTGGAAAGCGCGCTCCGCGGCGATGTCGATGCGGCGGTCCGCGCGCTCGACGACCACCTGCTGCAGACGATGCACCGCGCCATGGCGCTCTAGGCTTCGCCCGATCAAGACCGTGGCACGGCGCAGCAGGCGATGGACCGACGCTATGGCCGAGTCAGTAGAGCATCAGGACTACCGCGTGATTTAGGGGGCGGACAACGCCGTCTCCGTTGCTTGGCCACGCCGCGGCGGGTAGTAGAGGCGGCAGACGTCACGGCCGACAAAAAAGAGCCCCGCCGGACCGGGACTTTCGCGCCGGCTTCGTCCTAGAATATGGAGCAACAGCGGGAGCATCATGTCAGAGGAAGACCGAGACGCCAACCGGGCCCTCTCCGACCACGCGTCGAAACTCCTTTCCGGCTCCCTGGTCTGGGACAATCACGCCTGCCTGCCGTTTGAGAAGGACCGGATGGACCGCTTTTTGCCGCAGCTCCTGCGGTATTCGGCGGC
>JAKSBY010000427.1 GCA_022360855.1 Sphingomonadales bacterium
GGGCTGGCGCCGACCTTTGTGGCCGCCTTCGTCAACGAAGGCGCGAACAAAGGCCTGAAGACGTATACGGTGTTGTGCTTCAATATCTCGGGTCTGCTGCCCTTCATCATGGATCTGCGCGCCGCCGGCTATTCCTTCGCCGGCGTCGTCCCGATCCTCACCGATATCTACACCTGGCTCGTGATCTACGGCGTCGCCAGCGTCGGCCTCTTTGCCATCCATCTCGGGCCCACCATCGCCGCAGCGACGCTGCAGCTCTCGAACAACCGCCGGCTGGCCGAGCTGCAGCGGCTGCGCGTCAAGCTTCTGAACGACTGGGGACCGGACCTGGTCGGCGGCGGCTAGGCCGCCATAGTAGATAGAGCTGTCGTTGCGAGGCGAAGCCGAAGCAATCTCGGGGCCGCAGGGTTTCGCCTCCTCCTGTCATGCCCGTGAAAACGGGCATCCAGAACGACCTCGACATGGATTCCCGCTTGCGCGGGAATGACGGGGGACAGGTCACGAGATTGCCGCGTCGCTGCGCTCCTCGCGATGACGGCTAACCGGAACCTAGTCCTCGATCAGGAAGCCGGGGTCTCGAGTTGCTTTTGCAGGGCCGCGTTCTTCATGGACTTTTGCAGCTTTTCGAAGGCGCGGACTTCGATCTGCCGGACCCGCTCGCGGCTGATATTGTAGACCTTGGAAAGCTCCTCCAGGGTTGCAGGCGGCTCCTTCAGCCGGCGCTCTGTGATGATGTGCTGCTCGCGTTCGTTGAGCCCGGACAGGGCATCGGCCAAGAGATCGCGCCGCTGCTCGAGCTCCTCCTGCTCGGCGACGATGCTCTCCTGATCCGGCGTGTCGTCGACGAGCCAGTCCTGCCACTCGCCGTCGCCATCCACCTTCATCGGCGCGTTCAGGGAGTGGTCCGGCGCCGCCATGCGCCGGTTCATCGAGATCACCTCGTCCTCGGAGACGCCGAGCTGGGTGGCGATATGCTCGACCTGGTCCGGGTGCATGTCGCCTTCCTCGATGGCCTGGATCTGGCCCTTGATGCGGCGCAGGTTGAAGAACAGCTTCTTCTGCGCCGCCGTGGTGCCGATCTTGACCAGCGACCAGGAGCGCAGGATGTATTCCTGGATGGCGGCCTTGATCCACCACATGGCATAGGTGGCGAGCCGAAAGCCGCGCTCGGGATCGAAGCGCTTGACCGCCTGCATCATGCCGACATTGCCTTCCGCGATCAGCTCGGCCACCGGCAGGCCATAGCCGCGGTAGCCCATGGCCAGCTTGGCGACGAGACGCAGGTGGCTGGTTACCAGCCGGTGCGCGGCCTCGGTATCGCCATGCTCCGTCCAGGCCTTGGCGAGCATATATTCCTCTTCCTGCTCCAGCATGGGGAACTTGCGGATATCCTGTAGATAGCGCGACAGGCTGCCTTCAGGCGACAGAACGGGTGCGGAGGGAAGGTTAGCCATGTGGGAAAATCCTCGATGCCGTTGGGCAAGTATTTCTTGTCCGTTGGACAATCTTATCTATATCGAGCCGATATAATACAAAAGACGAACGAAAATGTCAAGAATTCAGACCTATTCAGTCGGCATTCGGTTACAGGCTTTTGACCCTAAGTGTAAAATTTGGCGCCAATGGGACCGAAAAATGTCGGCATTTCTTACAC
>JAKSBY010000319.1 GCA_022360855.1 Sphingomonadales bacterium
CCCAAAGACGGCGCCAGGCCCGAGCAGCTGATCATCCTCTGCCACGGCTACGGCGCCAATGGCGACGATTTGATCGGCCTGGCGCCGCAGCTCGGCGCTGTCTTGCCCAAGGCGCAATTCGTGGCGCCCAACGCGCCGGAGTCCTGCGGCATGGTGCCGGGCGGCTACCAGTGGTTCCCGCTCACCACCATGAGCCGCGAGGAGCGCCGCGACGGCACCTACCGGGCCGCGCCGATCCTCGATGCTTTCATCGACGCCGAGCTCGCCGAGCACGGCCTCGACGAAAGCCGGCTCGCGCTGATCGGCTTTTCCCAGGGCACGATGATGGCGCTCCATGTCGGCCTCAGGCGCGCCAGGCCGGTGGTCGGCATCGTCGGCTTCTCCGGCAGCCTGACCGCGCCGGAGCGGCTGGTCGACGAGATCACCGTGCGCCCGCCGGTGCTCCTGATCCACGGCGACCGCGACAATGTGGTGCCGTTTCCGATGATGTTCGAGGCCGCCGGCGCGCTCGAGGCGGCGGGTGTTGCGGTCGACCGGCATCTCAGCCAGGGCGTCGCCCACGGCATCGCGCCGGACGGGCTGCACAAGGCCGTCAGCTTCCTGGCCCGGCAATTCGGGTAGCGCCGATCGCCCACATCGCGGGCCGTTGCCGCCGCGAAGCGGAAAAGCCCAGTCCACATAAGGTGTTGTCATAATTTTGAAACCCCGTATCTTGTAGGGTGCGAGCGCCGGCCCTCCAAGGAGTCCACGGGTTCGGCTGTTTGCGGAACCAAAGGGGTGTTTTCGGGGATTATGTCGCACGCCGCCCTCATGCCGTCGCCGGAATCCTGCCCGGCCCTTGTGCTGAACGCCGATTACCGGCCGCTCAGTTACTACCCCTTGTCCTTGTGGTCCTGGCAAACCGCCATCAAGGCGGTTTTTTTGGATCGCGTGAACATCGTTTCCGAATATGAGCGAATGGTGCGCTCGCCCTCGGTGGCCATGCCGCTGCCGAGCGTGATCGCGCTCAAGGAATATATCAAGCCGGCCACCTGGCCCGCCTTCACCCGGTTCAACCTGTTCCTGCGCGACCGCTTCCGCTGCCAGTATTGCGGCGACGAGGCGGATTTGACCTTCGATCACGTGCTGCCGCGGGCGCTTGGCGGGCGCACGACCTGGACCAACGTGACCACGGCGTGTGCGCCCTGCAATCTGAGGAAGGGCGGGCGCAGGACGGAAGAGGCGCATATGCACCCGCAGATCACGCCCTACCGGCCGACGACGCAGCAGCTCATGAACAACGGCCGCGGCTTCCCGCCCAACTATCTGCACGAAAGCTGGCGCGACTATCTCTACTGGGACAGCGAGCTGGAACCGTAAGGCGCACCAGCGACGCGGCAATCTTACTTCCTGAGCCGAAGGCCCGGCCCGCCGCCGTTCTCTTCGATGAACTCGATGCCGGCTTCCTCAAGGGCCATTCTTACGGCTTTGAGATTAGGCTTATTCGAGGGCGGTACGCCGTCAACACTCTCCATGCGTTGAACCGTTGAAAGTCCGACTTCCGCCTTTTCCGCCAGTTGTTTGGCGGTCCATCGCAGGTGGTGTCGCGCCATCCGAATTTGCGAGCCAGTTATCATCGTGAACCTACATACATCATATGAACTTTAAAGCTTGACACATTACTCGCAATATTAGAGGATACGTCCGCTCTATCAAACGGGCTCCGCAGGTGACGGAAACACCCACGAAGCCCTGACCACACCAACCTTCAAGGAGATTGGCATGGCTAATCCATCC
>JAKSBY010000443.1 GCA_022360855.1 Sphingomonadales bacterium
GCAGCTTATCGAGCGCGTCGCGCAGGCCTTCCGGCGGCTCGGGCTGGCGCAGCGCCGCCAGGGTCTCGCCGACCTCGCGTAATTGCTCCGGCGTCCGGCCCATGCCGAGCGCCACCCGCTCCACGGTGCCGAACAGGTTGACCAGGACGGGCATGGCAGACGGCCCGCCGTCCTCCTTGACGACGTTCTCGAACAGGAGCGCCGGCCCGCCCTCGGCCAGAACGCGGGTCTGAATCTCGGTCAGCTCCAGCGCCGTCGAGACCGGCTCCGAGACCCGCGCCAGAAGCCCGCGCTTCTCCAGCAGATCGAGAAAATCGCGGAGGGACTTATAGGCCATGGCCTCGGTCTACCGCTCCACCTCGTCGGGCTTTTCGAACAGCTTGGAGAAGAAGAACCCGTTCACGAAAAGCTTGGTGGTGCCGAGCCAATAGCCTCGGAAATTGGGGTCGTCGGCGAGCAGGATGACGCTGCCAGCCCCCTTGCGCTCAGCGATGGCCATGGGTGTACCCGCCAGCTTTTCCCGATTGGTCTCGGAGCTGTAGCCGGCCAGGAGCGGCGTATCGCCGTAGCGCGCCACCGTGGCCACCGGATTGTCCGGGGTCTCGAAGATCAGCTCCGTATTCTTGTGGCTGGCCAGCGCCCGGGTGGCGTAGCCGAAGCCGAGCGGATGGGTGATGTCGAGATCGCTGGCGTAGATGGCGCCGCCAATGACGTCGAGCGCATCACGGCGCTCCTTGTCACCGTAGTCGTAGCGCTCGGCGGGAGCGTCTTCCGCTTCCTCGGCATCCTCTTCCCCCTCGGTCAGCAGGGCGGACTGCGCCCATTTGGCGCCGTGGCGGAGCGCGATGACGGTGCCGCCGTCCGCGACCCAGGCTTTCAGTTTCTCCGCTGTCTCTTCGCCGAGCGCGTTGCCGATGGCATTGGCCGATCCGCCGCCGGGCAGGACGATGTGGGTGTAGCGGCCGAGATCGAGACCGCCGATCTCGTCGATGTCCCTGAGGCTCACCGGGATCCGCATATGGTGGTCGAGTATGTACCAGGCGGCGCCGGCATCATATTGCGAGACCGGTGCGCCCGTGGCCAGCAGCACCTCCGGCTTTTTCAACGCATCGAAGTTGGGACCGCCGAGATCGACGCCCTGCGGCGTCCGCCCCGACTCGACGGCGTAGACCGGCACGCCGTCTTTGGCGGCGATCTTGCTCATCAGCGCGTGAAGCTCTCCGGGCGCGATCTTCTGGTCTTGGGACGGCACGAAGATACTGCCCCGATCGAGCGCGACCGTGCCCGTGGCGGTCTGCACGCTGACCGGCTTCTGACCGGCCTTGACCCTCACCTCTTTACTCAGCAACCGATTAACCGCGCGCGGCGCGTAATAGGGCGCCCAGGGGAAGATGTAGCCGTAAGCCGACTCCGCCGGCGCAGGCTGCGCCGTGCCCGCAGGCCGGGTGTCGGTGAGGCTGAGCTGACGCAGCTCGCGGGCCGACATCGCGCCCCATTGCAGACCGTGGGAGAGCGGCAGGGTCCAGGCGGAGACATCGTAGAAGGTCTCGTCCTCGAATTCGGTCGGCGTCTCGAAGGCCAGCTTGATCATGCGGTATTGCGGCTGATCCGAGGCAACGACCCAGGCCTCGCCGGCACGATAGGTGGCGCCGCCGACCTCGGCCGAACGGTCGAGCCCGGAAACGCGAATCTGGTGCCGTGTCAACAACTCGCGCAGGCGCAGCGCCCGCTCCGGATCGCCCGGCGCGGCGAAGATATAGCCCTTCACCGGGTCGGACGCCGCCTCCTCCAGGGCGGCGCGCACGAAGCTCTTCTGATGCTCGAGGAGCCGGGTGCGCAAGGCTTGGCCGCCGGCAACCGATGCCAGGCTCATGTGGAAATGCAGCCGGATATTCTGAGCGAAGGTGCGGAAGCCGTCCGGGTTCTCGATCTTGCCGCCGCGTCCGCCCGCGGCTTCGAACAAGATGCCGACCGCCCCGTTCACATGCGGATAGGTGGAGCCCTTGCCGACATAGAAATTATCGAAGGTCTCCTCGGTGTAATAGAGCGCGCCGTCCGCGTCGAGGAAGTCGACATAGTGGTCGGACAGCGCATACATCAGCTCTTCGGAGCGCTCCGGCACCCAGGGGTTGGTGCGCGTCGGCACGCCGGGATGGAAATAGTAGGTGGCGTTCGGCCCCATCTCGTGGAAATCGATCGCGATATTGGGCCTCCAGGCATGGAACTTTGCGACCCAGCCCTGCGGCTCCGGCTGGTTGACCAAGAGCCATTGCCGGTTGAGATCGAACCAGTAGTGGTTGGTGCGCCCGCGCGGCCAGGGCCTGAGATTGCCGCGATGCGCCGGGTCAGTGACGGCGGCCTTGGGTTTGTGCATGTTGGCCCAGGTGGCCTGGCGGTCGAGCCCGTCCGGGTTGAAGACCGGGACGAGCAGGATCACGGCGTTATCGAGCGTCTCCTCGATGGCCGCGCCTTCGGCCGCGGCGAGGTGATAGACGGTGAGCAGCGACGCATTGGCGCCGGAGGGCTCGTCGCCATGCACCGAATAGTTGAGCCAGACGACGACCGGCATGTCGTCGCCGACCGGCCGGTCCTGATCCGGGTCCGAAAGCGCCAGATGCGCGGCCTTGATCTCGTCGAGCCGGGCATGGTTTTCCGGCGACGTGATGGTGAGGAACAGGAGCGGCCGCTTTTCATGGCTGCGCGCCATCTCCTCGATGGCGATGCGGTCTGACGCGGCGGCGAGGCGGTACATATACTGGACCAACAGGTCGCTGCGCACATGCATCTCCCCCACCTCGAAGCC
>JAKSBY010000220.1 GCA_022360855.1 Sphingomonadales bacterium
GAAACCCCCTGGCCCTTGTTAAGCTCCGCTTGCCGCCTGGCCGCCATCCTTCGCCTTTGCCAGCCTGCGTCGTTTGACGCGGTCGGCGCCTTGGGCGTCCAGATAGCTGTCGAGCGCGGCCGTCAAAATCTCCTGCGAGGAGCGGTTGGCGTGCGCGGCGAAGACGCGCAGCCGCAAATGTCTGTCGTGGTCGAGGCGCACCGTCATGGCGATACGCTCATGGCTTCCCACCGGCGCTTTTGTGCGCGCGGCCGCCGTTGACTCGGCCGCATCGTCATCGGTCCGCTTGTTTTTTCCGCGGGCATCGTCGGTGAATTTGGAGCTCGCCGAGGCAATGCCGCGTTCGATGGCGCGCTGGATAATCTCGTCGATCCCGCCTTCGAGGCCGCTCTCGGCCGAGGGCTCTGCATCATCCGTATCTGTCGCGGGTGGCGATGTGGCGACCGCATGGCCAAGCCTGCCGCTTGCTTCGGCGAGCGCCTGTTGGACCGGGTTTTCTACCGCCGTGGTCGGCTTTTCCGGAAGCTCGGGCGCGCCGTGCGGCAACGCCGGGTGCTTCTCGCCATCCAGCGTGTGGGACGGCGAACGATGACCGAGCGCCGGCGCGGCTTGGCCTTTGCGCGCAAGCAGCGAGGCGGAAAGGGAGGCGGCCCGTTTCATACCCGACGTCATCGTCACTTAACCCTGATTGACCTGGCGGCGGCCGAAAGCGGAGCGCTGCGGCTGGGCTGCCTGGCGTTGATTGGTGCGCGCCTGAAACACGGTGCGCCTGAAGTTCTTTTCCAGCCGGTCGCTGAGATAGTCCCAGAGCCGGATGACCTCCGTGGCCGAGCGGGAGTCGGGGTTGAGCTCCATCACTGTGCGGCCGTCGATCATGCTCGAGGCGAAGTCGGTCCGGTGATGGATGGTGGTCGGTGCGACGGTGCCGTGCTGCGACAACGCGATGGCCGCTTCCGAGGTGATGCGTGCCCGGGGCGTCGCCGCATTGACGACGAAGACCAGCGCCTTGCCGGCACGCTCCACCAGATCGACCGTGGCGCCTGCGGCGCGCAGGTCATGCGGGCTCGGCCGCGTCGGCACCACGACCAGTTCGGCCACGGCAATCACGCTCTGGATCGCCATGGTGATGGCCGGCGGTGTGTCGATCACCGCCAGCTTGAAGCCTTGCTCCCGAAGCTCTTCGAGATCGGTCAGAAGCCGCGAAACATTGGTCTGGGCAAAGGCGGGCGTGGGATCGTCCCGCTCGTTCCACCAGTCGGCCAGGCTGCCCTGCGGGTCGGTGTCGATCAACACCACCGGACCGGCGCCGGATTTCTCGGCCTGAACGGCGATATGCCCGCTCAGCGTGGTCTTGCCGGATCCGCCTTTTTGCGATGCAAACGCCAAAACGCGCATGCGCAAGCCTTCCTTCCCGGCGCTGCCGCGCCATAATCCCCGACGCCGTGGCGTCGACATCCCAACCGCGGCCGCATCAAATCCGTCGACGTCACCGCGTCAAAAATGAAGGGCATTCGCCCCCGCCGAAACTTGGCGTCGCACGGGCCGCCAAACGGTGTCGAGCCATGGGTTTCGACAGCCTAAAATTGGCACGGAACGTCTTAAGAAAGTGTAAAATAAAAATACAAGTCTATATTTTGCTCTGTAGTGAGTAATTCACGAGAATTACCATATATTTACTTCGGAGGATCTGGATCAAAACTTAACAGTTGTATCAAATTTTAAATAAAGTTTTGCGAGATGCGATTTAAACGAACAATGTTGAAGAAATTTTCAGCCTTACGATTTATCGACAGGACGCGCTGGGTCTTGCACCCCGGCAGAGGTTCAGAGTACAGCTTGGCCGGAATTTCGATGATGGTATCGGCAGTTAGATTACCGGCACGGTTATGCCGCATCGCCCGGGCGGGAGTCATGGCGGCGGTCGTCGGCTTCGCCCTCCCGGCTGGTGCCGCCGAAAGCGTGCTGGACGGCGTCAGGAAATACGAAGCTGGCGACTACCGCGCCGCTTTCGCCATCTGGCAGCCCCTGGCTGAGGCCGGCAACCCGGACGCCTTGTTCAATCTCGGCCAGGTCTACCGCCTCGGTCGCGGCGTAACCGTCGACATTCCCAAGGCCATCGCCCACTATCGGGCGGCCGCGAGGCGCGGGCATATCGCGGCCATGGGAAATCTGGGCACGCTCTATTATTTTGCCGAGCCCCCGAACCGGCGGCGCGATGAGGCGATCGCCTGGTGGCGCCGCGCCGCCGAGCGCGGCTATGCGCGCGCGCAATACATGCTGGGTGTGCTGTATTTCAACGGCGATCAGGTGGAGCGCGACTACGTCACCGCCTATGCCTGGATGACGCTTGCCGTGGCCGACGATCTTGACGAGGCCAAGGCCGCGGAGATCAAGATGCGGCGGCATCTTTCGGTCAAGGAGCTGGCGCAGGGTCGGGTATTGTCGCGGACATTGATGGTGAGCGAGAAGCGGCCTTATCGGGAGCCCGAGAAGACGGTGGCGGCCGAGGAGGCCGCCGTGGCGGTCTTGTCGGAAGCTCCTCCGCAGACGCCGTCTGACGAGCCGGTAACGCCTGTGCCGATTGCCGAGAGCACGCCGCCGACACGCGTGGCCGAAGCGCCTGCGGCGCCGGCCGAACGTCAGGCTGATAGTCCCGCAGACGCCTCAGGCGGATGGCGGCTGCAGATGGCGGCGATGCGATCGGCGGAGAAGGCCGAGCAGTTGCGGCTGAGCCTGCTCGACAGGGACAGCGATCTACTCGGCGGGTTGGATGTGTCTGTGGCGCGCGCCGACCTGGGGCCGGACAGGGGGATTTTTTACCGCGTCCACATCGGCCCGTTTGCCGATCGGGATGCCGCGGTCAGGCGTTGCGATGTGCTGAAGTCAGCGGGTCGGAGC
>JAKSBY010000038.1 GCA_022360855.1 Sphingomonadales bacterium
ACGAGGCCGAAAACGAAATTCGTCAGGCCCGCGCGGGCGGCGTTCGACAGTCCGAGCACGGGGATCGGCACGCGGACGGTCGACGACGTGATATTGACGATGCGGCCAAACCCGCGGCTCGCCATGCCGTCGACTGACAGCTTGATCATCTCCACGGCGGCGAGCATGTTGGTCTCGAGCGCCGCGATCCAGGTATCGCGGTCCCACTCCCGGAAGTCGCCCGGCGGCGGCCCGCCGGCATTATTGACCAGAATGTCGGCGCCATCGGCCGCATCGATCAGTGCAGCCCGGCACTCCGGATCGGTCACGCTGCCCCGGACCGCCTTCACCGAAACATTGGGTGCGTCGGCGCGGATCTCCTCGGCGGCCGCCTCGAGGGCCGCGGCGGTGCGGCCATTGAGCACGACATGCACGCCTTCCTTGGCGAGCGCGCCCGTGCATGCCTTGCCGAGCCCGCTGCTGGATGCGCAAACGATCGCCGTTCGCCCCGCGATTCCCAGGTCCATCAGACGTCTCCCTCTTAGCTTCGAGAGGATTGAGTTCAGGTTACCTCATTTTAGTCTGTCATTCGCCGGCCCTTCGACGCCGCCTGCGGCGTCGCTCAGGACAGGCTTGACCGGCGAATCCATAGTGCCTACGCCTCGGCGGGTGACAATCTGAGTATGGATCAACTGAAACTCATTTCGCTCAAGCGTAACACTCGCTCAGTAGCTCGGGATGGCGGATCTCCCATCTTACGGGACGGCGAATGGCCCGCCAGTCTCCCATGCCGTTCCGTCAAGTCATTAACATGCTTGCATGTTAATGACAAATCTATAATACTCTAGGAGGGAATTCGGACCTTGTAATTGTTGCGCAAAAGCAAGCAGCCAAGAGCATATGTATCCAGAATTGGCGCGACGATGCGGGGCACTCAAGGGAAACCGGCCGGCCGGGCCAAGCACGGGAAAGTCACTATGGAAATAAAACAAAGCAAAACCGTATCACCTGACGAAGACCGGCTACGGGCAAAATATCAGGAAGAGAAGAACAAGCGCCTGAGGCCGGATGGTGAGGGCCAATATCTTGAGGCGACCGGCGCGTTCGAAGATTTTGTCAAAGACCCCTACGTCGCGGAGCCGGAGCAGAGGGGCGCGGTCTGGGAAGAAGTCGACGTCGCGATTATCGGCTGTGGATTCGGGGGGCTTCTGACCGCGGCCTACTTGCGGAAGGCAGGGATCGACTCCTTCCGGATGTTCGATCAGGCCGGCGATTTCGGCGGCACCTGGTATTGGAACAGATATCCGGGCGTGCGTTGCGATATCGAGGCGATGATCTATCTGCCCCTTATCGAAGAAGTGGGGACCGTTCCAAAGGAACGCTACGCATCGGGCGGCGAGATCTACGCGCACTGCCAGGCCATGGGCCGGCATTTCGATCTCTACAAGCAGGCGCTGTTCCAGACCAAGGTGACGGGCCTTGGCTGGGATGAAAACCTGGCGCGCTGGATCGTTCGAACTGACCGTGGCGACACGGTACGCGCGCGCTTCGTGACGGTGAGCCAGGGACCGCTTTCGAAGATGAAGCTGCCGGGCATACCCGGTATCGAATCCTTCAAAGGCAAAATGTTTCACTCGAGCCGGTGGGACTATGACTATACCGGCGGCTCCGCCACCGGCGGGCTTACCAAACTCGGCGACAAGCGCGTCGGGCTCATCGGGACCGGCGCGACGGGTGTCCAGATCGTCCCGGTCGTTTCGGACTATGCCAAGGAACTGTTCGTTTTTCAGCGAACCCCTTCCGCACTTGACGTCCGCAATAATGAACCGATCGACCCGGCGTGGTTCGGCGGCCTGCCGGAGGGGTGGCAGGAAGAGCGCATGGAGAACTTCCTCGCGATCCTTTCCAGCGTGCCGCAGGACCGGGACATGGTCTCCGATCAATGGACGGATTTCTGGAAAAGGCTCGTCGTATTGATGGCGCAGCACAAGCTGTCGGCCGGCGACGAGCATCCGCAGCACATCATGCAGATCGTCGACGACGAGAAAATGAACGAACTGCGCGCGCGCATCGATGACGAGGTCGAGGATCCGAAAACGGCGGAGGCCCTGAAGCCCTGGTACAACTACCTGTGCAAGCGGCCGCTCTTCAGCGACAGATACCTGAAGAGCTTCAACAAGCCCAATGTCCACCTTGTCGATACGGCGGGCAAGGGCGTGGAGGCGATCACCGAACGCGGCATCGTCGCCAACGGCGAAGAGTTCGAGCTTGATTGCATCATCTTCGCGACCGGGTTCGATGTCGGCGCGGCGGCCTACCGGGTCGGCGGGTACGACGTCATCGGCAGGGGCGGTCTGTCGATGGATGAGAAATGGTCGACCGACCTGCGCACCGTTCACGGCACGCAGCTGAATGGCTTCCCCAATTTCCACATCGTCGGCGGCTTCGCGCAGGGAACGACCGCGTTCAATTTCATGCACCCGCTCTCGATCCAGGCGGAACACGCGGTGGCCCTCATCGCCAAATGCCTCGACCGGAACATCGCCGCGATGGAAGTCACGCCTGAGGCGGAAGACCGATGGCTCGCCTTGATGGAAGAAAACCACAACATGGCGCTGCAGCGCTATTTCGAGGAGTGCACGCCCGGCTTTTTGAACAATGAAGGCGACACCGAGAGCAAGCCGTCGTTCCTGGGGGGCAATTTCGGCGGCGGCACCATTGAGTACCGGCGCATTATCCGCCACTGGCGCGAAAACGAGCTGGAAAAAGACACAGCCGTCACCTATGCGGAAACAGAGGCTTAGCACCTGCTTTCCTTGCCCCGCCGAGTCATCCCATCGTCATTCCGGAAGCCAATTTCCCCTAAATCTTCGATTTAGATGGGAAATTGAGCTATCCGGAATCCATCTTTGCCTTGGCGCTCTTCGGCTGACATGGATTCCGGATCGCAAGGCTCGCAACCCGCAAACCAAAGGTTTGCGGGCTCACCTAACGTCCGGAATGACGATAAGACCGTAAGCCCCCGCGCCGGCGTTCGGCCGCTATTCGTCGAGGTTGGCCAGAACGGAGCTGGCAACCGCGGCGATGTGCGCTTCGGCCTGCAGGCGTGCGCGGTCCGGCTGCTGCATTTCGATTGCCGCGATGATCTGATCGTGCTCACGTAGGCCGTCGGCAATAATCGGCGTGAACCCCACCGAATGGGTAATAAAGAAATCGCTCATGTTGAAATTATTGCGCTGCTTTCTGATCAGAAGCGGCGAATGCGACATGAGGTGCATGGCATGGTGAAAGTCCCGGTTAAGCGCGGCATATTCCCGCGGCGATGGATCGCGGCCATCCGCTAAACTCAGGAGCCCCCGCTGCGCCAGGTTGAGCCGCAGCAGATCGTCTTCCGTCCGCCGCAGCGCCGCCAGCTCCGCCAGCACCCCTTCGGTGCGCTGAAACAGCATAAAGAAGTCGGCAATCTCGTCGCGGCTCGGATTGATGACCTCGCAGCCGACCTGAGGCACGATCCGCACGAAGCCTTCCGCGCTGAGCCGGTTCAAAGCCGACATGATCGGGTGACGGCTGGCGCCGGTCTCGGCCCCCAACTCCTTCACGAACAGCCGCTCGCCAAACGCGTAGTGCGCGTTGATCAGGCGATCGACGATCAGGTCGTATATTTCGTCATTCTTGCTCATGCCGGTGCCTTCTCGCACCTAGCATGTAACCCCGGCCCAAAAAAGTCCAGCCACATGTCAACCAGCCTCCGTCTCGCGACATTTCAAGAACAGGGAGAAGATGGCTTTCCCACGTAAGAAACAGCTTTACAGCGCCAACTAACATGCTAGTATTCTTACATGATAATGGAGAAGACTCATGGCGCTGTTATGGCCTGAACTTGCCGCTGGCTCTTTTCGGCTGGGATATACGGACGCCAGCGGTGTGCGCACAAGATACATAGAGGCCGGCGATCCTGAATCGGACGAGGCCGTCGTCTTCATCCATGGCACGGGCGGTCACCTGGAAGCCTTCACGCGCAATCTGCTGCCCCACGCGGAACAGTATCGGACGATCGCGCTCGACATGATCGGCCATGGCTTCACGGACAAGCCCGACCACGACTATGAGATTTCGCACTATGTCCGGCATCTGCTCGATTTCTGCGATGCAGTGGGGATCAGGCGCACCCACCTTCACGGCGAGTCCTTGGGCGGTTGGATCGTTGCCCAGTTCGCGATCGACCACCCCGACCGCGTCGCGACGCTCACCCTCAACACCGCGGGCGGGTTGAATACCGATCCCAAGGTCATGAAGCGGGTTTACGACGTCACCATGAAGGCCGTCGCCGAAGCCAGCCCGGAAACCGTCCGCGCCCGTCTCGAATGGCTGATGAACGATCCCGCGCGCGTCACCGACGATCTGGTGGAATTGCGCTACCGCATCTATACGCAGCCGGGCTTCAAACAATCCATGGAGCATATCCTGTGCCTGCAGCATATGGACATCCGCATGCGCAACGTCCTGACCGAGGAGACCCTGTCCGCGATCAGCGCGCCGACCCTGGTTATCTGGACGGATCACGATCCGACCGCGCCGCTGACGACCGGGCAACGCTTTGTTGATGCGATCTCGGATTCCCGCCTGGTGGTGATGACCGACTGCGCCCACTGGCCGCAGTGGGAAAAGGCGGACGAATTCAATTCGCTCCACCTGGAGTTTCTGGCTCAACACGCTTGACCGGCGCAAATTGACGGAGTTGGCTTCATGCCGCTGAAACTGATTTGTGCATCCCACACGCCGCTGATGGATCATGTCGAGGCGGATCCCGCAGTGGACGCAAAGGTGCGGGAGCATTTTCACACCCTTGCACAGGAAGTGCGGGACTATGATCCGGAGCTGATCATCGTATTTGCCCCGGACCATTTTAAGGGAATCTTCTATAATATGCTGCCGCCGTTTACGATCGGGATCCGGGCGACGTCGATTGGGGACTACGACATTGGCGGCGGCGAGTTCGACGTGCCGGAAGATCTTGCGCTTGATTGTGTGCGGGCCCTGCACGCGGCGGATGTTGATGTCAGCCTGTCCTACCGCTTGCAGGCCGATCACGGGTTTGCGCAGCTCCTTGTGCTGCTGGCGGACACGGTAGACCGCTACCCGGCCCTCCCGATCCACGTCAACTGCGCCGGGGTGCCGTTACCGCCCTTCAGGCGCGTACGCATGCTGGGCCAGGCCGTGGGGCAATGGGCGGCGGGCCTCGAAAAACGCGTCCTCGTGCTCGGCTCCGGCGGCCTGTCCCACGACCCGCCGATGCCGCAGCTGAAAACGGCCCCGCCGCGGGTTGTGGAACGATTGATCGAGGGCTACGCGCCGTCGCTTGAAGAGCGGCGCGAGCGCGAGGAAGAGAATTATGCAACGGCGCGGGCGCTCGCCCGCGGCGAAGGTGATGCGCGCCCGTTGGCGCCCGACTGGGACAAGAGGTTCCTGGACCAGATGCAGAAGGGCGAGCTTGCCTATCTGGACGGGGTTTCCGAGGATGAACTGACGGCTCGGGCGGGCTGCGGCGGTAATGAGGTCCGGGCCTGGGTGGCGGCCTACTCCGCGCTGGCTGCCATGGGCCCCTATCGTTCGGAAACACGCTTCTATCAGGATATTGCAGAATGGAACGCCGGCATGGGCATTACGGTCGCCACAACGGCTTAGGAAGGGGAATTGACACCATGGCTCTATCGCTTCAGCACCTGGCGCTTGGCATCCCGGACCTGAAGGCCGGCGCCGACTTTTACACCACCTTCGGCATGAACATGCGGGAGGGGGACGACCGGCTGGCCTTCCGCTGCGACAACCGCGACCACGACGAAATTGTCTTGCTGGAGACCGGCAAGCCGCGCAAATTTCACCATATCTCCTTTGCCAACGACGCGGCCGGGCTGGCCGGCATCGAGCGCCGTCTCAAGGCGCGGAATATCGAAACGTTGAAACCGCCCTACAAGGAAGCCGAAGACGGGCTTTGGTTCCACGACGTGGACGGCAATCTCGTCAACGTCCACGAAGCGGCGCCGAATGTAACCGCGCCGGAGCCCGAGCCCGCCATCAACCGGCCGGGCGCATTCACCCGCATCAACGAGCGGGGCTGCCCGCCGTTCGACATGGACCCCCGGCCCCGGCGTCTTGGCCACATGATCCTGTTCACCCCGGACGTCCCAAGGCAATCGAAATTCTATACCGAGGTCTTGGGCATGCGGCTCACCGACCGCATCGTGGACGGCTTTGCGGCCTTTCTGGCCACCGACGGCGACAGCGACCATCACGTCCTCGCCCTGCTGAACTCGGTCGCGCCGGGCTTTCACCACGCCAGTTTCGAGATGGCGTCGATCGATGAAACCGAGGTAGCCGCCAAGCGCCTTTACGGAAAAGGCTTCAAGCATGCCTGGGGGCCGGGGCGGCACGGCGTGGGCTCCAACTATTTCCATTATTTTCGCGATCCGTGGAACGGCATGGCGGAATATTTCTTCGATATCGATTATATTCCCGCGGATTGCGAATGGCCGGTCACGGAATGGACCAAGCCGGCCGGCATGTTCCTTTGGTCGGCGGACGGCCCGCCGCCCGAGGACTTCGGCAGGAACTATGAAGCCGATTAGGCAACCAGCAGACCAACGCGTGACAGAGTACTGAAAGGACGAAGATCGATGGCCAAGGTTTTGGTGCTGTATTATTCGAGCTATGGGCATATCGAACAAATGGCGCAGGCAATCGCCGAAGGCGCCCGGCAGGGGGGTGCGACGGTCGATATCAAGCGCGTACCGGAAACCG
>JAKSBY010000288.1 GCA_022360855.1 Sphingomonadales bacterium
GCCCGTGGAATGCGTCGGCGAATACGCCACCTATATCAGCCGCATCCGCCGCGACGAGACGGTGGAGAACGGCCTCAACCTCTGGGTCGTCTCCGACAACCTGCGCAAGGGTGCTGCCTTGAACGCCGTCCAGATCGCCGAGAGCCTGCTCAACCGGGACCTCCTGAAGGCGGCGTGAGCTGGACGACTGCTACTTGATCCGCATGATCTTCAGCAGTCCGTAATAGGGTGGCAGGGTCGGAACTGATCCGGAAACTCCGTGCGTGTGACCCGTGTTGGCGGACGCCGTCGCACCGCCGAGACCATGGAAATGCTGACCTTCGTTATTGTCTCCACCGTCCACCCGAATATGGACCTTGGGATCGCAGTTGCTGGCATTACAGCCCCACCCTTGATTGTCGTCCTTCGTATAGTAATGGCCCGAAGAGCCTGAGGAGCTATTGACAAAGGCGATCCAGCCGGTGCGCGAGGCAAGGCCGTGCGTATGGTTTCGGCCGGCCGACTCCGTTTGTTCGTGAAAGGAGCCCGTGGCGGTGCCGCCGCGGGTGCCGATTTCGCCATAGCTTGTTACGCCATAGGCAAACCTATGCTGCAGGTCGGGAAGGGTCTGCCCGTTGAGCGGACTATCCGGATCGGCGACCCGCGACCCGTCGCAGATCTGAAATCCTTCCGGAATTTGAGTGGAACTGCCAGGCGTACGCCACCAGTCGATGACCGCCCCAACCGGAAGCTGGCCGATGCCCGTAATCGAGCCGTTAACGGCCAGGTCGCCCTGAACGGTTATCGTATTCTGGGCGACGGCGGCCGGCATCCCCCAAAAAAAGAGAATGAGAGTCAAAAAGATCCTTTTCATTGCCGGTTCCCTCCTCCGGGCGAGCTCTAAGTCTAAGTGTCTACGTAAACTCGAAAGCCAGACCTCACAAATCATCGCGAGGCTGTTATGGAAGTTTCAATCATCATAAATTTGGCATGGAGATCGTCGATAATGCCTATTTTGAGTGCATGGTCATTGCCGTGTGTGGAGACCGTCTGAACATCGACGCCTTCGGCGACAAATCCGTTGGGCAGCTGGCTAATAAGCTGTCGGTCGTTGTAGTTGAGATCCCAGACATGGAGACCGAGCGGATCATGAGCCGTTCCTGTCGGGCCGGTGAGCAAGACAAGGATATCCGCATTCGAGAGCGGGATCCGCTCAATTCCCCGAATCCCATTGGTGGCGGGCATCGATGGATAGTACGTACCGACCGCAGCGGGAAGTTGGTCGGGCGGCAGAGCGTTGGTTCTCAGGATTAGCGCCGTTTCGGCACTTTCGTTCCCGAACAATGGACCGCGAAATCCGATGAGAAGATCGCTGCCGCCGCTCGCTGCGATGGACGCAAGCCCCTCGACGTTCAGCCCATTCTGGGTTTCGGGCCGCCCGGTGATATTTTCCATTTGCCACGGTAAGCCAGCGCTGGAAATGATCCATTCGCGCAAATCCGCACGATAGTTGTCGGATAGGCGCTTGAGGTTACTGGCCATATCGGCCGAAAGCCCGAATTCGAAGCCTTGGAACCGGTACCAGGTGTCCCGTGCCGGTTTCTTGCTGTGCAGCGACAAGGATCCGATCACCGCAAAGCGGCCGTTGGGCAGCCTCGTGATCCCCTCCAGGTCGTTAAAATGCCAGGTCGAGACCTGCGCGGCCGTAAGCAAAGGGAATGCCGGGATATTTCCGGTAACAACGGGCGCGACACGAAAACCGAAAACGGCATAACGGCCGTAGCCAGCCGGCTGAAGGTCATTGAAATTATCGCTGACGCCAATCCAGTGCCCGGCCGCCGCGCTCCAGACGAGACCGGAGGGCTCCAGCGGCTCCGTCGCACCGGATTCGCCGATCACCACCCTAGGGCATACCGGCGCCGATGCATCCATCTCACATCCCAAAGGTTCGAAGGGCGTTATCTTGACGGCGTTCTGAGGCGTCATCGTGATCGATTTAGTCAGCGTGAGGGCCTGGAAGTAGGTTCCCGGCTTAACGATCAGGTTGCTGCCCGCCGGGCTTCGATCCACAGCTGTCTGAATACTCTGATAGGGATGCGCCTGTGATCCGTCGCCGCCGGGCGCAGCGTTAACATCCACATAGATATCAGCCGCTAACACCTGACCGGCGGCCAGTTTGAGACAGAGCGCCAAAAAGGGAGTCGCGCGGATTCTCGCTTTAGCCATGGTCTCCCCCATTCCATGAATGGCCTCGCCTTCGGAGTATAGCTCGGGCCGCCGCTAGATGGTAGTCTTGTGGTGATTTTCTACCCAAAGTGGCCACCGGCTTACGAGCTTTCAAGAATACATGCCCCGACTTGTCGCAATCGAGCCGAGATAAAAAGAAAAAGCCCGAATCGGCCTATAATGACGTACGGCACGTCGCGCGCCGGGCTGCTCCGCTTCGCTCACAAAGCCAAACCCGTCCGTCGCCGTCCGGTTAACCGAAGGTTACCCCGTTTGATGCTTCTATAGGTGGCATTTTTATTGGCACTGCCACTTTTTTCAGGAACGAATCATGGGGGACTGGGGACACCGCCTGCGACAGGCGCTGAGACGGCGCCGGGTCGGCAAACTCTACGTGCTGGCGCTTGAGATTGGCGTCAACGAAAGCGCCCTGACCCGCTGGAAAAAAGGCGACGCGATCTCGACCACCAATGCCATACGCCTCTGCCAGGTCTTGGACATTTCACTGGACTGGCTGCTGCTTGGCCGCGGCACCATGGATCTGCACAAGCCCGCCACCACTTCAGCCGCCGACGACCTTCTGGTTGAGCAAGTTCGCGCATTACCGCCGGAGGCCGCCGCCAGCCTGTCCGACTTTCTCCGCCAAGTTGCCGCAAGGTAAGGGATTTCGCCCGGCGCAAACGAAAATGCCCGGATTTGCGCCCCACGCAATGGGCTTGCGTTCCTTCGCGGCGGCCAATCGGCCTTACTGCTCGCCTAAGTCGAGCGCCCGGCCACTTTTGCAGGTGAACTTCCTCGCCTGGTCGATGGCCGAGGCCAATGGAGGCGACTATGACAGACCCAAGCAACACCCGAAAAATCGTCGAAGACCTGAATGCCGGCTGGTACAACGTGATCAGCGGCGCCATGGGACTCGACCCGACCACGTTCCAGCTCGCCCAAGGCACGCTGGGGTTGCAAACCTCGGATTCCTCGGGCCTCTTTCTGATGGCCGATGCCGTGCCGCCGCCCTCTTCGGTCGGCTATTACGACGCCGGCGGAACGTCCAAACGCTCCTCGGCCTACGGTCTCCTGCTGAACGCCCTGCAGCCCGAAGGCAGCGCCACGCTGCGCACCGAGCTCGGCAACATGTACGCCAAATGGGTGACCTACAAGACCAACTACGACTTCAAGCCGGGCGACACGCAGGAGAGCGTGTTCGACACCTGGGCCAATCAGTATCTGAACCCGGGCCAGGCCGCGAAGGCGATCACGGTCTACAAGCAGGTCGCCAACAACCAGCTCATCAAGGCGCTCGATGCCTATAATTCCAAATCGGCGCAGCAGCAGTTCATGGACGCCGCCGACAATCCGTACTCGCTGTACAAATACTCCGGCTCGTCGGATGTCGCGCTGGCGGCGCTCAAGGACGTGAACACGCCGATCAACTTCGATTCCAAGACCATGGATACGAAGCTGAAGCACACCACGGTCGAGGGCTCGGCCAGCGGCTTCTGGGACATCTTCTCCGGCGGCGCCTCGGGCAGCTTCGATCAGCTCAACACCAAGGCGGCAAGCTCGCAAATCACCATCTCCGGCGAGATCAACCAGTTCGGCACGATGACCACCAATCCGGTCGAATGGTTCAATTCCGGCGAATATATGCGCGCCTATAACGGCAAGGACAACAACGAGATCTGGAGCACCGAGGCCAATGTCGGCAACTGGGATTCCTTCTTCGCCCAGCCCAAGGGCTCCTTGGCCAGGAAGGTCTCTCAGCTCTTCCTGATCGGCCAGTATTCGCTGACCGTCACAAGCCACGCCAGCTACAGCCAGGAGGATTATAAGAAGATCACCGCCAAAGCGTCCGGCGGCATCTGGCCCTTCTTCTCGGCGTCGGTCTCCACGACCCACACCACCGACTACAAGCTGAACTCGGATTCCACCCTGAGCGTGACCCACAGCCTGCCGCGCGGCCAGATCCAGGTCTGGGGCGTCACGGTGGTGGACGCACCCGGCTAAGGCGCTCGTCAGAGCCCCGCTCCGCCGGCGCGGCGTCGCCTCGAGCGCCGTCCGGCGGGGCTTCTCCCGATATCAACAAAAGGATCAGATCATGACCCGTTCAAAGCTCTTTCTCTCATTCGCCGCGTCGGTTCTCGCCGTCGTTGCCCTGTCCACCGACGCCGAAGCCGGTTGCCCGGACGCCGACCGTTGTACGTTGGAGCAATGCCAGGAACGGCAGCGTGCGGTGCACCCCACCTGCGACCGGCCGCGCGCCTGCTCCCGCGGCATGACCCGCGCCCAGCTTACCACCGCGCGATTTAGAAGCGTGGAGTGTCTGGATGCGCGCGTCACGGTGCAGGCCTGCTTCTCGAACCCGGATCGCGGCCACCAGCAGGCGATCCAGAACGTTATGCGCTCGATCGAGAAGTGCGACGACCTCTTGGGCGACTAAGCCCCCGAACGCCCAGAAACCTTGCCCCGCCTAAGACCCGTTCTGGGGCACCGAGGGGCCGGCCGAGGCGCAGACCCAGTCCGACCCAAGCCGCCGGTTGCCGGTCCCTCAATTTCTCTGCCGCGGGTCCCGCCTACCCCACCGGCCGCACCAGCTTCAAGAGCATATGGCCGGTCTCGTCGCAATTGCGGCGGGCGAAGAGGATGAAGCCCATATGGGCGTAGAAGGCCCGCGCCGCCGCGTTCTTTTCGAAGACTTCCAGAGTGACCTCGCCCTTGAGCTTGACCGCGTGCTCGACCAGCGCGCGGCCGTAGCCGGCTCCTTGAGCGGCAGGATCGACAAAGAGCCCGCCAATCTCCTGATCCAAGAGGCCTAGGAGTCCGACCACGCGGCCCGTCTCGTCCTCGATGACCCAGCTCTCGGCGATCTTGAGATAGACCTCGCGCAGCTTGCGCTCCCGCTCGCCCTGTCCTTCGTCATCGATAAAGGGATGCGCCTTTTTCGACGCCGCCGACCACAACGCCACCACCGCTTCCTCGTCGGCGGGCGCGTAGGGACGGATCCTTGACCCTGCACTCATGGGTTGCCGTCTATGCCGCATCGGTTAAATTGGCGCAAACAAATAAGACCGGAAACCGGCTGAAGAGAAGAGAGGAGAAACCAAAATGAAAAGACTTGGAGCGGCCTTTGCCGCCGCGGCAGCGGGCTTGACGCTCGGGGCCTGCGAGGTTTCCATCGACGCCGAAGACGAAGCACCGGCGGCGCCGACGGTTGCCGAGGCCGAAACCTGGATGACCGAAGCGGAAGCCGCCTACCTGGACGCGGCGATCTATAAGGAGCGGGTCGACTGGGTGAATCGCAACTTCATCACCGTCGACACCGATTGGCTCGGCGCCAAGGCGGCCTCGGAATACACCGCGCTCCGGGTCCGACTCGCCAATGAAGCCAAGCGCTTCGCCGGCCTCGAGTTGCCGCCCGAGCTCGCGCGCAAGATCACGCTTCTGAAGACCGGCCTCACCCTGCCGGCGCCCGAGACCGCCGGCGCGGCCGAGGAGCTCAACAACCTGGCCACCGCGCTACAGTCCGCCTACGGCAAGGGCAAGGGGCTTTACAAGGGCACCGTTACGCCCGGCGTCGACCTGGAAGCGCTGATGGGCACCGAGCGCGACCCGGACGCGCTCCTGGAAATGTGGACCTCCTGGCGCCAAGTCGCGCCGCCGATGAAGCCGCAGTTCGAACGGCTGGTAGAGATCGCCAATGCCGGCGCCGGGGAACTCGGCTACGCTGATCTCGGGCAGATGTGGCGCTCCAACTACGACATGGACCCGGACGAATTCGCCGCGCTGACCGATAAGCTCTGGGGCCAGGTGAAGCCGCTCTATGACGAGCTGCACTGTCATGTGCGCGCCAAGCTCGGCGACTATTACGGCGCCCGGCTCGTGCCCCAAGACGGCCCCATCCCGGCGCATCTCCTCGGCAATATGTGGGCCCAGCAATGGGGCAATATCTATGACCTGGTGGCGCCTGAGGAGGCCGACCCCGGCTATGACGTCACCGAACTCCTGGTCGCGGCCGGCTACGACGCCAGGAAGATGGCCAAGACCGGCGAGGAATTCTTCTCGTCCTTAGGCTTTGCGCCCCTGCCCGAAACCTTCTGGGAGCGCTCGCTCTTCACCAAGCCCGCCGACCGCGAGGTGGTCTGCCATGCCTCCGCCTGGGATATCGACTATGTGGACGATATCCGCATCAAGATGTGCACCAAGGTGAACGCGGACGATTTCCAGACCATGCATCACGAGCTTGGCCACAACTACTATCAGCGTGCCTACAACACGCAGTCGCCGCTGCACCGCGAGGGCGCCAATGACGGCTTCCACGAGGCCATTGGCGATATGATCGCGCTTTCCATCACGCCGGATTATCTCGTCAAGATCGGGCTTCTGAGCGAAGACCAGGTCCCGCCGGCTTCCGCCGACCTCGGGCTTTTGATGAGCCAGGCCCTGGACAAGATCGCCTTTTTGCCCTTCGGCCTCCTGGTCGATAAATGGCGCTGGCAAGTGTTTTCCGGCGAGACCACGCCCGAGACCTATAACCAGGATTGGTGGAACCTCAGGACACACTATCAGGGCATCACCCCGCCGGTGGCGCGTATGGAGGGCGATTTCGACCCCGGCGCCAAGTTCCACATTCCCGCCAACGTGCCCTATGCACGCTACTTCCTGGCGCATATCCTGCAGTTCCAGTTCCACCAGGCGGCCTGCGAAATGGCCGGTTGGGAGGGGCCGCTGCATCGCTGCTCGATCTACGGCAATGCCGAAGTCGGCGCGCGCTTCAACGCGATGATGGAACTGGGCATGTCCGAGCCCTGGCCCGACGCGCTGGAGGCCTTCACCGGCACCCGCGAGATGGACGGCTCGGCCATCATCGCCTATTTCCAGCCGCTGATCGACTATCTGCAGGAGCAGAACCAGGGCCGTCAATGCGGCTGGTGAGCGAGTCGGGCTAGAGCCGCCAGAAGAGATAGCCGGCGTAAAGCGCAAGGAGCACGGCGCCTTCGACGCGGCTGAGCTTCTTCTCGGTGGCCAGCGCGATCATGAGGATCACCGCGGCGCCGGCCAGGACAAAGACGTCGAGGCTGCCGATATCCGCCGGGAAGCCGCCCGGCGGCAGCGCCGCGACGATGCCGGCGCCGATGGTCAGGTTGAAGATGTTACTGCCGATGACGTTGCCGAGGGCGACCGCGTGATGGCCGCGCTTCGCCGCGGTGAAGCTGGTGACGAGCTCGGGCACTGAGGTAGCGACCGCGACCAGGGTCAGGCCGAGCACGCTCTCGGAGATACCGCTGTCGATCGCATAGCCGGCGGTCGCTTCGATCAGCCAGCCGGCGCCGAAAAC
>JAKSBY010000051.1 GCA_022360855.1 Sphingomonadales bacterium
ATTGGAAGGATTTTGAACTTTCAGTTTGTTTACACCATCCTATAGTCTTCTTGTTGGGTGGACAAGACTTTAGAGGAGCGGCGCGCATTAACTCTTTTTGAATTAATGCGCCATACTCCTACGCATCGAAGCACGCGTCCGGGGGTCGGCTGCTACGATCAAGGAGGCTGACCCATGGCACGGAGCAAATTCCTTTCTGACATCTTCGCCGGCGCTTTTTTTCTCGTCCTGACCGGCCTTCCGGCCAGCGCCGATGAGGACGAAGACGAAGCCGAGGAACCGATCCAGGAACTCTTCCAGTCCGGCGTCGTGTTCCCGCAGGACGAAGGCGAGATCCAGCTCAGCTTCTTCCCGCGCTTCAATCGCGGCGAAGACTTCGACCGCTGGGATCTTGGCGCGTCTTTCGAATACGGCATTACCGACAGCCTGCAGGTGGAGCTGGAGCTTGAAGAGACGATCAGCCGGGATCGGGAGGGCTTCGGCCGCGGTGGTTCGATCGGCGGCATCGGCTTCGGCGCGCAATACAGCCTGATGAACCTTGGCGATGCCGGCATCCATGCCGCAATCGGCGGCGAGGTCGAAGTCCGCTTCCACGGTGAAGAGGCGGAAGCGGACGAGGGGGACGAGGAAGAGGAAGAGGGGGAGAGCGACGTCGAGGCCGCGCCTTATTTCATCCTTGCGGCTGATTTGACGGGCCTCGGTGGGCTGCACGTCTTTACCCAGGTCGGGGTCGAGTTCGAAGGCGGCGAAGAGGAAGCCTTCGTCAATGTCGGCGGCATCATTCCCTTTGCCGGCGGCGCGGTCACCGGTGAATGGAACTGGAGCGAGGAGGAGCGCTACGTCACGCCTGGGGTTGTGTTCGCGCTCGCCGAGGGGTGGGAGGTCGGGTTCGGTGCCGCCATTGGGCTCAATGACGATGCTGACGATTATCGTCTGCTGCTGAACGTGGTCTTCGAGAAGTAGCGGCCCTATTGCTGCCCAAGTTCCGCCTTATTTTGAGGTGGATCGAAGCATGGTGGAGGGCGCTATGAGGCCGCAGGCATTGGCGATATTCCTAGGCTCTCTGCTTGTGGTGCCGGCCGGTGCCGCCCATGAAGACTTCGCGCCGGTAGCCTCCGATTCCGACTGGCGGCACGAGTTTCCCGTGCCGGCATTCCGTTATTCTCCGGGCTGCGACGTTCTGTTTGCGGGCGACCGCCGCCTCGCCTATCACGGCCAAGAGGTCTCGCCGCCGGTGACGGAGCTGGTCCCGCAGCAATTTGGTCCCGACACCAGCGGCTATTCCTGGAACGCGGTTTATCGTCATATGGACCAGCCCTGCCAGGGCATCCTGGAGGTTTCGCCCGAGCCGCATCGCTAGCGCTCCCCGCAAAGCCGGAAATGGCTTGCCCCGATCCATATTTTGTATAGAACATCACGTGAACAGCGCAGGTGTGGTATGATCACTTTGATCATGCGCCGCCTGTACAAACCCTAATTGGCCGCGAGGAGAAGCCATGGCGGGACATTCCAAATTCAAGAACATCATGTATCGCAAGGGCGCGCAGGACGCCAAGCGCTCCAAGATGTTCTCCAAGCTCGCCCGCGAGATCACCGTGGCGGCGAAGATCGGCGCGCCGGACCCGGACGCCAATCCGCGGCTCAGGGCCGCCATCGCCGCGGCCCGCGCGCAGAGCATGCCCAAGGACAATATCGAGCGGGCCATCTCCAAGTCCCAGGCCGGCGACGAGGAGAGTTACGAGGAGGTGCGCTACGAGGGCTTTGGCCCCGGCGGCGTCGCGCTCATCGTCGAGGCCCTGACCGACAACCGCAACCGCACCGCCTCCGACGTGCGCGCCACCTTCTCCAAGAATGGCGGCAATATGGGCGAGACCGGCAGCGTCAACTACATGTTCGACCGCGTCGGCCAGGTCATCTACCCGGCCGCGGTCGCCGACGGCGACACGGTCTTCGAAGCGGCCCTCGAAGCCGGCGCGAGTGACGTCGAGTCCGACGACGAGACGCATGAGATCTACTGTGACGCCGAAGACCTGCACAAGGTCGCCGGCGCGCTGGAAGCGGCGCTCGGTGAGCCGCAGTCGGCCAAACTGTTCTGGAAAGCCAAGGACCCGTTGGCGGTCAACGGCGAGACCGCCGAAAAACTGCTCAAGCTGATCGACGCGCTGGACGATAATGACGACGTTCAGGAAGTGACCGGCAATTTCGACGTTTCCGAAGACGTTTTGGCGAGCCTGAGTCAATAGCAGCACGCATGACCGCACCCATCCGCCTCATCGGACTCGATCCCGGCCTCAGGCAGACCGGGTGGGGGGTCATCGAGGTTTCCGGCAGTGCGCTGACGCATCTCGCGAACGGAACGGTCACTTCGGCCGGCGCCGAGGCGCTCTCGGACCGGCTGATGCGGCTGCATGATGGCCTCGTTAGCGTGATCGCCGAATGGCAACCGGCCCTGGCGGCGGTCGAAGAGACCTTCGTCAACAAGAACCCGACCTCGACCCTGAAGCTCGGCCAGGCGCGCGGTGTGGCTCTGCTTGTGCCCGCGCTCGCCGGCCTGCCGGTCGCCGAATATGCGCCCAACCATGTCAAGAAGGCGGTGGTCGGATCGGGCCACGCGGAGAAATCCCAAATCCACGCCATGGTGCGGATGCTGCTGCCGGGTGTGGCCATTGCCGGCGCCGATGCCGCCGATGCCCTGGCGGTCGCCATCTGCCACGCCTATCATCTGCCGAGCCCGGCGCGTGTCGCCGCCGGAGGCGCCCTGTGATCGCCAAGCTCAAGGGCCTTGTGGAGCATATCAGCGAGGACGGCGTCGTCGTCGATGTCGCCGGCGTCGGCTATCAGGTTTTCGCCTCGACGCGCACCTTGTCTGACCTGCCGGGCACGGGTCAACCGGTGGAGCTTTTGATCGAGACCCATGTGCGCGAGGACCATATTCACCTCTACGGCTTCGCCAGCGCGCGCGAGCGCGATCTCTTCCGGCTCCTGCAAACCGTACAGGGCGTCGGCGCCAAGGTGGCGCTCGGCGTGCTCGGCGCATTGACGGCCGAGACCTTGGAAAACGCCATCGCGGCGCAGGACAAGTCGGTCTTCGCCCCCGTCGCCGGGGTCGGGCCCAAGCTGGCGCAGCGTATCCTGACCGAGCTCAAGGACAAGGTGGCCGGTCCGGCCTTTGCCGTCGTCGGAGCAGGCGCCGCCTTGGAAAGAGCCACGCCGAGTGGCGGCGGCAGCTTTGGCGATGCGGTCTCCGCGCTCGTGAATCTCGGCTATCGGCCGGCCGAGGCGCAAGGCGCGGTCATGGCCGCGGCCAATGATCTCGGCGGCGAGGCGCCGGTCGAGGCGTTGATCAAGAGCGGCCTCAAGGAGCTGGCGCGATGAGTGCCGAAGAGAGCGCCGCCGCCCGGCTGGTCGACGGCTCCGAGGCCGCCGGCGATGGCGGCGAGGTCGGGCTTAGGCCCCGCCTTCTGAATGAATTCATCGGTCAGCCGCAGGCACGGCAAAACCTCTCCGTGTTTATCGAGGCGGCGCGAAGCCGCGGCGAGGCCCTGGATCACACGCTGTTCTTCGGCCCGCCCGGTCTCGGCAAGACGACTCTGGCGCAGATCGTCGCCCGCGAGCTCGGCGTCAATTTCCGCGCCACGTCGGGGCCGGTGATCGCGCGCGCCGGCGATCTCGCGGCGCTCCTGACCAATCTCGAAGAGCGCGACGTGCTCTTCATCGATGAAATCCACCGCCTCAACCCGGCGGTCGAGGAGATTCTCTATCCAGCCATGGAGGACTTCCAGCTCGATCTGATCATCGGCGAGGGGCCGATGGCGCGCTCGGTGCGCATCGACCTGCCGCAATTTACGCTGGTTGGCGCCACCACCCGCTCGGGGCTGATCACGACGCCGCTCAGGGACCGCTTCGGCATCCCGATCCGGCTGCAATTCTATTCGGTCGACGAGCTTACCGACGTGGTGACGCGGGCGGCGCGGGTGCTGGACGTCGCCATCTCCGACACCGGCGCAAAGGAAATCGCCGCGCGCTCTCGCGGTACGCCGCGCATTGCCGGTCGGCTTCTGCGCCGGGTCCGGGACTTTGCCGCGGTGGAAGGGCAGGGCCGGATCGACGATGCCGTCGCCGATGACGGCTTGCTCCGCCTGGACGTCGACAAGGAAGGGCTCGATGCCATGGACCGCCGCTATCTCAACTGCATCGGCGTGACCTACACCGGCGGGCCGGTCGGCATCGAAACCCTGGCGGCGGCGCTTTCCGAGCCGCGCGACACCATCGAGGACATCATCGAGCCTTACCTTCTTCAGCGCGGCTTCGTGCAGCGCACCCCGCGCGGGCGGGTCCTCGGCGGCCTGGCCTACAAACATCTGGGTTTGCCGGAGCGCGACCGGCCGGGCGATCTGTTCGAGACCCCGGAATGAGCGAGCCGTCTTCGCCCGGAGCGGGCACCCTGAAGGATGGCGTCCACTTTCTGCCCGTGCGCGTCTATTGGGAAGACACCGATGCCGGCGGCATCGTCTACCACGCCAACTATCTCAAATATATGGAGCGCGGGCGCAGCGATATGCTGCGCCTTCTCGGTGTCGACCAGATGGTCATGATGGAAGGCGAGAACCGGCTCACTTTTGCCGTGAGATCCGCCCATATCGACTATCTCCGCTCCGCCCGGCTGGACGACGCGCTCGTGGTCAAGACAACACCCACCAAACTCGGCGGGGCGAGCATTCAGGTCGTCCAGGAAGTCCTGCGGGACGGGGACTGTTTGGTCCGCGGCGAACTCAAAATCGCCATAGTTAACGAACAGGGTCGCGCGGTTCGGCTGCCGAGGCCATTGCATGCGACGCTTTCCTCGCTTAATCAGGCGCCGGATTAGTATTTGCGAATAGGGATTCCGGAGCGCATGGAAGATCAGACTGTCGAGGATCTGGGCGGCACCGTTGTGGATTTTTCGGTGTGGGGGATGATCGCATCCGCCGACATCGTTGTTCAGGCGGTGATCGTGATGCTGATCGCCGCCTCGTTCTGGGGCTGGGCGATTATCTTCGAGAAGGTCATCCGCATGCGCCGCGTCAACGAAGAGGCCGACCGCTTCGAGGAGACCTTCTGGTCGGGCAATTCGCTGGAGGATCTTTACGACGGCCTGCGTCAGCGGGTCGAGCACCCCATGGCGCTGGTCTTCACCGCGGCGATGCGCGAATGGCAGAAATCCATGGCCGGCCGCGGCACGATCTCCGACAAGATCAGCGTGCAGGACCGCATCGGCAAGGTGATGCGGGTGACCATCCACCGCGAGATGGAGCGGCTGGAGAGCCAGGTCAGCTTCTTGGCGACCATCGGCTCGACCGCGCCGTTTGTCGGCCTGTTCGGCACGGTCTGGGGCATCATGAACAGCTTCCAGGCCATCGCGCTGACTTCCAACACCAGCCTCGCCGTGGTCGCGCCGGGCATCGCGGAGGCGCTGCTGGCGACCGCGCTCGGCCTTGTCGCCGCCATCCCCGCGGTGATGGCCTATAACAAGCTGAGCACGGACCTGGCCCGCTACGCCGGCCGGCTCGAGGGCTTTGCCGACGAATTCGCGGCGATCATCTCCCGCCAGCTCGACGAAAAAGCGGAAAAGGTCTGATCGTGGGGGCCTCGGTCGGAAACGGAGGCGCGCGTCTCAAGCCCCGCCACTACCGCCCGATGGCGGAAATCAACGTTACGCCCTTTGTCGATGTGATGCTGGTGCTCCTGATCGTGTTCATGGTCGCCGCGCCGCTTCTGACCGTGGGTGTGCCGGTCAACCTGCCGGAAACCGCGGCGCGGCCGCTGGCTGAAGACCAAGAGCCCTTGCAGGTCACCATCGATCAAAAAGGCGCCATATTCCTGGAGGAAACTGAGATCACATTGGCCCAATTGGTGCCGCGGCTGCGCGCGATCTCCCAGACCAAGACCGACGC
>JAKSBY010000541.1 GCA_022360855.1 Sphingomonadales bacterium
CGCCCGGCGCGGAACGCCCCTGCGGTGCAGCAGCTTCTGGATGCCGGTGCTGCGCTCCTCGGCAAGACCAATATGCACGAACTCGCCTTCGGCATTACGTCGCGGAACGCGCATTTCGGCGCGGTCGTGAACCCCTATGACGCAGCCGTGATCGCCGGCGGCTCGAGCGGCGGGTCCGCGGCGGCGGTCGCGGCCGGGCTCGTCGACCTGGCGCTCGGCACGGATACCGGCGGCTCCATGCGCATCCCGGCGGCGCTTTGCGGTGTCGTCGGCTTCCGCCCAACCATGGGCCGCTACCCGGCAGACGGCGTGATCCAAATCTCCCACACGCGGGACACCATCGGGCCGATGGCGCGCACGGTGGAGCGCGTCGCCCTGATGGATTCGGTCATCACCGGCGAAGTGGCGACTTTCGCGCCCACCGATCCGGCAAGCTTGCGGATCGGCGTTCCCCAGGCCCCTTTCTGGGAGGATCTGCACCCCGACGTCGAAGTCATTGCCGAGGAGGCCCTGGAGCGTTTGCGTTCGCGCGGCGCCACGCTCATCGAGGCGGATCTGGCCTCGACCGGCGAGGCCGGCATGCCCATCGCGGCACTCAACGACGCCGTCGGCTTCCCGATCGTGTTCTACGAATGCCCGCGGGATCTGGCCCGCTATCTCGCCGAAGCCGATATCGGCGTTGACTTTCAGTCGCTGCGGGACCAGATCGCCAGCGCCGACGTTATCGCCGTGTTTGACGACATGCTCGGCGGCGGCGAGGTTTCGACCGAGGCGTATTTGCGCGCACTATTGACCCACCGCGCGGAGCTACAGGCAGCCTATGCGGACTATTTCTCGGCGCAGGACGTGCAGGCCATGATCTACCCCACGACACCGTTGCCCGCGCGGCCCGAGAATGCGAACGGCACGGTTTGCCATAACGGCCGCGACGAGCCGGTCTTCCCGCTCTATATCCGTAATACGGACCCGGCCAGCAATGCGGGCATTCCCGCCATTTCCGTACCCGCCGGGCTGACGGCCGATGGCCTTCCCGTCGGCATCGAGCTGGCCGGGCCCGTGGCCAGCGACCGTGCCCTGCTGGGCATCGCCGGCGCTCTTCAGCAGGCGGTCGGCCCGATCGATCCGCCACCGGGTGTGGGCGGCTGACCGCGCCGGACGGCCGGCCTCGACGAAGCCTCCACGACATATTACAAGGCGGGCTGGATTGATGGCGAAGGACATCCTGCCCGCGGCTTATGAGGACTGACGCAGGAGACAAGGGACGGACTCTCCGCGCCTGGGCCGACGACTATGTCGCCTGGTTTCTCGAGGCGGCTGTGCCGCTGTGGGCCGAGAAGGGCATCCATCCTGGCGGCGGCTTTTACGAGGCGTTGTCGTTTGCCGGCGAGCCGGCGCCCGCCGACATCGCCCGCGTCCGCGTCCAGGGCCGGCAGATTTCCGTATTCTGCGCCGCGCATGCGTGGGGCTGGCGGCCGCGCGAGGCGCAACGCATCGTCGAGCGCGGTATCCGCTTCATGCTCTCGGCCTGCCGCCGGCCCGACGGGCTTTTTAGCCACACGGTCGATCTCGACGCCGGTCGCCCGGCCGATGCCACCGCCGATCTTTACGACATCGCCTTCTGCCTCTTCGCGCTGGCCCATGCACGGCCAGTCCTCGGCCATGGCCTGGATTCGGAGATCAAAGACATTCTGTGGCTCCTGGAGCGCGAGATGGCCGAGCCTGCGGGCGGCTGCCGGGAGACCCTGCCCGCTTCCGACGTCCGCCTGCAAAACCCGCATATGCACCTGCTCGAAGCGGCGATGACGATCTATGAACGCTCGGAAGGGCGGATCGGCGGCGCTCTCCTGGATACGCTCTACCGCTTCTGCATCGATTGGTTCTTCGAGGCGGACGAGGGCTGGGTCAAGGAGCGCACGGACGCCGACGGCACGGCGCTGGAAGCCGCCTTCGAGCCCGGCCATTCCTTCGAGTGGGTCTGGCTCCTGGGCTGGCATGCGCGGCTGACAGGCCAACCGGCACCCGCGTTTCAGCGGCGGCTCTATGAGCGCGCCTTGGCGAGCCTTGACCGGTCCGGCCGCGCGCCGATGAAGGCCGGGCTGGACGGCGGCGCAATAGACCCGACCTGCCGTCTGTGGTCCCAGACCGAGGCCCTGAAGGCGCATCTGGAGATGGCCGCCCTTGCCAACGAGGCGCTGGATGCCGTGCTGGAGACCTGCGAAAAGATCAAGCGCGACTGGCTCGACCCGGCGGA
>JAKSBY010000162.1 GCA_022360855.1 Sphingomonadales bacterium
GGAAAGGTGAGCCGCATTTAGCGCTATTCACGATAGTCAGACAGATGATTGGGGGTATGGTGACGGAACCCCGCGGGATACTTGGCACAATTCACGACTGGCTCGACGGCGGAGAGTCGGAGGCGGTTGCGGCCAAGCTGAACGGCAAGTCCGGACCGCCAGGGCAGCAGGCCGATCCTGACGCACAGAAATCACGAGCGCAGGAATTCGAATCCAACCTTAAAGACGCCATCGCCAACGGCGGCGCGGCGGCCGGCCGCCTTCAGATCCTCGATCTCGAGAGCGCGCGGGAACGGCTTGGCGGCAAGTGGGATGCCCTGGAGCCCCGAATCCACAGGCATATCGATCTCCTGCTCGATCTCAGGCTCGGCCCGGGCGACAGCTATTTTCGCTACGACAGTGCGCATTACTACGTCCTGTTCGGTGACGGCGAGGCGGGCGCGGAGGCGCGCATGGCCGCGCTTGCCGAGGAGATCGTCACCAAGGTCCTCGGCACCGACGCGGTGTTGAGCGAGCTCGAGCTGGGCACGTCCGTGACCGCGCTCGACGAGGTCGATCCGGCCGCGCCGCTGGCCGACGTCGCAACGGCGCTCGAGAATGCAGGTGAAACCAAGCACGAGGCGCAAAGCGGCCCATCGCAGGCGGGGGCGGACGCGGATTGGCTCGATCGGCTGCGGGAGCTGATCGAGGAAGCCGGCGCCGAGCTGGACCGGCTCTTCAAATCGGAGGTCGAGGCCGATTGGGGCGCCGCCCTCAAGACCCGGCATCGTGTTCTTACGCGGGTCATCGAAACCGCGCGGACCGAGATCGCCGGGCTGGCGGACGGGGCGACCCCTGTCGACGCCGGCCGCACGGACGGAACGGCGCCCGTGGGTCTGGACGGCGCCGAGGAAGCCGCACTGGTACGCCTTGTGGATTCGATCATCCCGGGGCCCCAGAGCCTGGCATTCCACTATCTGCCGGTGTGGACCCCGGTGGGCGGCGTGGTCAGGATCTTTGCCTGTCAGGCGGTTGCCGCCTACGAAGACTATACGCTGCCGCTGGAGGACATGCGCGCGCTCAGGGGCAAGGCCGATCATCTGATGCTGATCGACTGCATCACGCTCAAACGCGCGGTTGTCGATTTGCAGGAGCTGGATCTCGACGGCTCGGTCGCGGTCGTCAGCGTGCCGGTTCACATAACCACCCTGACGCGGCCGTCGAGCGCCGTCGCGTTTCTGAACATCTGCCGCGCGATGCCGGAAAGACTGCGCCGTCTGATCGTCTGGGAGGTTCTCGGCGCCGACAGCAATAGCTGGTCCAGCCACATCGTGCAGCGCGCCGCGCCGCTGGCGCGTTTCGGCCGCGGGATGACGATCCGCGTTCCGGTGGGCCGGCGGGAACTCGACGGGCTGTCGAGGCCGGGCGTTCTCGGCCTCAGCGCCGCCGCCGAAAGCCGGCCCGGCGATGCCGCCGATCAGGCGGGCGCGCTCGCCGGCTTCGTGGCGCGCGCCAGGGCGGCCAAATTGATGGCGAATGTGTGGGACGTACACGAGCCCGAACTGGCCGAGGCCGTGATTGCCGCCGGCGCCGACAACATCCGGGGCGATGTCGTCGGAGGACCTCGAAACCGGCCCTCCCGGATGATTAAGCTGGACCTCCAGTCGCTCGCGGGACGGGCGACCGGCTAGACGAACCGCGGCTCAGCCGCGCACGCGCCGCCGCATCGCGCCAAGCCCGGCAAGGCCGAGGCCAAAGAGGGCGAGGGTGCCGGGCGTCGGCACATCCATCTCCCAAATCCCGGTGACGATGTCTCTGTTGGAGAAAATGGTCAGCCCCGCGCCGGTGTTTGCGAAGAAGTCGATGCAGTCGATCGGCGAGAAGCTCTGGGTATTGCACGGGATATGGATATCGTGGACGAATACCGGGCCCAGGAACTCGACGGTGAAGTGGAGAAAGCCCGGGAGCTGTTCCGGGCCAATCAATGCGAGGGTGGGCGGTATGGGCTGGTCCATATCGGTGAGGAACGGATCGTCGAAGACGTCATGGATCGAGGGGGCAATGACCGGGTTGCTGCCCACGGTAACTTCCCAGAATTCCCTGGAAATCGCCTCGATATGCCCCTTGTCGCCGGCGCCTTGCGTGGATTCGAACTTGATCCACACATCGCCTGTGGTCGGGTCGGGGGTAATGGTCACACCCGACCAGTCGCACGCGACCGTTCCACACTGGTCGAGAGGCAGTATGGTGGCCGAGGCGTTGGCGGAAAACAGCAGAAGCGCGCCGGCCAGCGCCGACGCCGAAGATACGATCCAGTTCCTAAACATGTGACTCCCTCAATCCCGATACGCATTCAGTGCCCGGTTCCCGATAAATGCTTGAAGCAAGAATTGGGCCAGTTTTGCGATGTCTTTTAACTTCAAGGACTTACAAGCAAGGCCATTTCGCGCGCCGGTAGAAGTTGTAAAGAATTCCGACACTTTCCGGCCGGATTTCCCGGCAGGCCCCGCGTGGCGCGAAAAAAGAGCGGCGGCCCGCGAGCCGCCGCTTTGCACTCAGGGAGGAGAAAAAAGGCTTCAGGCGCCGCGCCGCCGGATCACGCCGAGCCCCAAGAGGCC
>JAKSBY010000025.1 GCA_022360855.1 Sphingomonadales bacterium
GGTCGCCGCCAGCACCTGCTCCTCCGGATAGGGCGCGTGGCGCATCACCATGCCCGTATAGTCGATCGCGAAGGAATTGCCGGCGCAGAAAGCCCGCGGATAGTAGTCGTAGTTCACCGTGCCCCAGTTGGAGCCCAGCACATAGGCCATGTTGTCATGCGCGCGGGTGCGCCGGGTGAACATCCAGAAGTCCCAGGGCTCGGACACGCCCTCCACCTCCTGCAGCGCCACCGGGTGGCAGATCACCTCGCATCCGTTATAGCCGAGCGCGCGGGAAACCTCCGGTGTGCAGCCGTCGTGGCAGGTCATGGTGCCGAGCTTGCCGATCTCGGTATCGATCACCGGGAACAGGGTCTGGATATCGCCGCCGAACACGGCGCAGTACTCGTCGAACAGGTCATGCGGGCTGGTGCCGAGGCCGATGGAGGCTGGGATGTGCCATTTGTGGTAGCGCAGCACCACCTCGCCGGACGGGCCGATGATGAACGCCGTGTTGAACCAGCGGTCCGGGAACTCGGGCACCTGCTCGATCACGCCGCCGCCGGCGATGTAGAGGTTGTATTCCCTGGCCTTCTCGCCGAGCCGGCGCATCTCCGGCCCGTCCAGGGTGATCGCCTTTTTCATGAACGCCTCGATGCCGTGCTCGCCCTTGCCCGGCGTGGTCACGCCCTGAAGGAAGTATTCAGGCAGCACCACGAGGCGGGCCGGCAACTCCCAGAAATAGCCGGCGCCGAAATCGATCATGTTGCAGACCCGCGTCAGATTCTTCTCGATGCCGTCGCGGTCTTCCGCCACCTCCACATGGGGCTGGATAATCAGGGCGGTGTATTTCTCGATCCTGGCTGCCATGCCGTATCGCCTTTCCGATGCGTTAGGCCCGGGCGCCGTCGCCCGAAGCCGGTTTCATGCCAAAGTCCTCCAGCATGACATTGGCCGCGATGGTTCCGGCCGCGGAGATGCCGCCGCCGGGATGGCAGTGCGGGCCCGTCATGTAGAGGTTCTTGAAGGGGGAGCGGTAGTGGGCGTAGCCCGGAAACGGCCGGAACGCCCCGAGCTGGGCGGCGATGCGCTCGCCGCCATTGGTGGTCCCGTCGACGAAGCAGAGATTGGCCTTCTCCAGGCTCTCCCGGGTCTCGATATATTCGCCCAGAATGGTCCTGTCGCCGATGTTGGGGGCGTAGTGCTGGAGTTTCTTCAGGAGCACGTTGTGGGCGTAGTCCTCCTTGATGTCTTCCCAGCGTCGCCCGTCCGCCAGCCAGTTGGGCACGTAGGTATCGAAGATCAGCGTATGCTTGCCTTCGGGCGCGCGGGTCGGGTCCATCAGCGTCCAGCAGGCGGACCACAGGAACGGGTCCTCCGGCGGACGGCCGAGCGCGATATCGCTGTATTGCCGGATCATCTGCGGCATGGAATCGACGATGCGGTGGAAGGCGCAGGCACTCATATCGGCACCGTTGGTGAAGTCCGGCGGCTCGGAAAGCGCCAGGTGCACCCGGCAGATGGTCACCTTGCCGAAGGAGAAGCGCTTCACGGCGCCAGCGAATTCGGTATCGAGCTTGTCCTCGCCGACCAGCCTGAGGAAGGTCTGGCGCGGCTCCAGCGACGAGACCACCGCGCGCCGGGCGCGCACGACGCGGCCGCCGGCCAGGCGCAGGCCGCGCGCGGCGCCCTGCTCCAGGACGATCTCCTCGATGCTGGCCGAGGTGGCCACCTCGCCGCCGCGGGCCTCGATATAGCGCGCCATGGCGTTGGGCAGTTCCTGGCTGCCGCCCTCCGGGATCGCCTGGCCGTAGACGTGGATGGCCGGGATCATGATGTAGAAGGACTGGCCCGCGCCCTCCTGCTCGGGCAGGATCTGCGGCGCCAGCGCCCAGTTGAGCATGACCGCCCGCACGAAGTCGTTCTCGAAATTGTATTCCACCCA
>JAKSBY010000009.1 GCA_022360855.1 Sphingomonadales bacterium
CAGGATGTGCTCGATGCGCTCGGAATTCCGTTCGGAACGCCGATGACCGCCATCGACGTGACCGATGCGCGGGCCCGTCTGGAGGCGCTGCCCTGGGTGGCATCGGCCGAAATCTCCCGGGAACTGCCAACAACGCTGACCGTAAACCTGAGCGAGCGCAGAGCGGTCGCCATCTGGCAAAACGGTACGGGACTGGCGCTGATCGACGACAGCGGCGCCGTCATCTCCATTGCGCCGGGGAGCCAGGACATGGATTTGCCGCGGCTCGTCGGCTCCGGTGCGCCGGCGGCGGCCGCCGACATTCTGCGCATGCTCAAAGCCGTGCCGGCGCTGGCACCCCGCGTCACCGCAGCGATCCGCGTCGGCGAGCGCCGTTGGGATCTCACATTGGACAACGGCATGCGGGTCCTTCTGCCCGAAGCCAGCGCGGCGGTCGAGCCGGCCGAGGTTTGGCAACGCTTTGCCCGGCTCGCCGCGGAACATCAGCTTATGGAGCGCGACGTGGCGATCTTCGATCTGAGGTTCGAAGACCGCGTTGTGGTCCGGCTCACCGGACGTGCCGCCGCCGCCCGGCCGCGGCGGACTGACAACGGGACTGAACGACGAACGTGACCAGGCATGCGCATATGACGAGGCCGGGCCATGGCTGTTGACCGCCTGATCGCGGCGCTCGACGTCGGCACGACCAAGGTCTGCTGTTTCATCGGCCAGCCGGACCACCACGGCATCCGCGTCCGCGGAATCGGCCACCGTATCTCCCGCGGCATGCGCGAGGGCGCGGTGGTCGACATGGAAGAGACCGAAAGCGCTATCCGCGCCGCGGTCGATCAGGCCGAAAGCGCCGCGGGCCAGCCCATCGATTCCGTTTATGTTGGCCTGTCCGCCGGCGATCCGGTGTCGCGCATTGCCGAGATGGACGTGGCGGTCGCCGGCCACGAGGTCGACCAGGCCGATATCGATCACGTGCTCGCCGAGGCCGAGCACGGGATCGATGAGCCGGACGAAACCGTGATCCACGCTTTCCCGGCGTGCTTCGCCATCGATGGCGCGATCGGAGTCAAAGATCCGATCGGCATGTTCGGCGAAAAGCTCTCCGTGGCGGTCCATGTGGTGACGGCCCGGCCGGGCCCGGTCCGCAACCTGGAAGCCTGTGTCGCACGCGGCCATCTTGGGGTCGCCGACATGGTCATGTCGCCCTATGCCTCGGGCCTGTCCGTCCTGGATGGCGACGAAAAGAAGCTCGGCGTCGCCTGCGTCGATATGGGCGGCGGCAGCACGTCGGTGTCGATCTTCATCGGCGATGCAATGGTTTACGCCGATATCATTCCTGTGGGCGGCTGTCATCTGTCGGAAGACATCGCGCGCGAGCTTTTAACCCCGATCCACCACGCGGAGCGGCTGAAGACGCTCTACGGCCATGCCATAACGAGCCCGTCGGACGATGGCGAGGTCATCGACGTACCGCGGCTCGGCGAGAGCGAGTTCGGCGACGACAGCCTGTCGCGCCTGCCGCGCTCCATGCTCACCAACATTATCCAGCCGCGCCTCGAGGAGACTTTGGAGGCGGTCAGGTCCCGGCTCGTGGAAAGCGGCTTCGATCGCGCATCCGGCCGCGGCGTCGTCTTGACTGGCGGCGCCTCACTGCTGCCGGGCCTGCGCGAATTGGCGCAGCGCGTCCTCGGCAAGCGCGTCCGCATCGGCCGGCCGCGGGGTCTGACCGGGCTCGCGGATTCCACTGGCGGCCCGGCATTCGCGACCTGCGCCGGGCTTTTGCACTACGCGCTCAACGCGCCCGAGAACATCGGCGCCATGCGTGTTTCGGAGAGCCGCTTTGCGCCGGCCGGGCGGTTTGCCCGCGTCGGCCAATGGCTCAGGGAGAATTTTTAGCCGGGGCGGGTGAGCCGCCCCATGAGTTCATCGACGAGGGAGTCACGCCCGATAGGGAAGAAGGAGGCCTGAATGACAATTATGCTTTCAATACCGGAGCTTACCGAATTGAAGCCGAAGATCACGGTCTTCGGCGTCGGCGGCGCCGGCGGCAATGCCGTCAACAATATGATCAATTCAGGATTGCAAGGCGTCGAATTCGTTGCCGCCAATACCGACGCCCAGGCGCTGGCGCAGTCCTTGGCCGATCAGCGCATCCAGCTCGGTGTCAAGATCACGCAAGGCTTGGGCGCCGGTTCGCAGCCGAGCGTCGGCCGCGCTGCCGCCGAAGAGGCGCTCGAGGTGATCGACGAGCATCTGACCGAGTGCCATATGGTCTTCATTACCGCGGGCATGGGCGGCGGCACCGGAACGGGCGCCGCGCCGATCATCGCGAAACTCGCCCGCGAGCGCGGCATTCTGACCGTCGGCGTCGTGACCAAGCCGTTCCAGTTCGAAGGCGGCCGCCGCATGACCGTGGCGGATACCGGAATCGGTGAACTGCAGGATCAGGTCGACACGCTGATCATCATCCCCAACCAGAATCTGTTCCGTGTGGCCAATGAGAAGACCACTTTTGCCGGCGCCTTTGCCATGGCCGACGAGGTGCTGCATTCCGGCGTCCGCGGCATCACCGACCTGATGGTCAATCCCGGCCTCATCAATCTCGACTTCGCCGATGTGCGCGCGGTGATGAACGAGATGGGCAAGGCCATGATGGGCACCGGCGAGGCCGAGGGCGAGGACCGCGCCACGCAGGCGGCGCTGGCGGCGATCTCGAACCCGCTGCTGGACGATGTTTCCATGAAGGGCGCCAAGGGCGTCATCATCAACATCACCGGCGGCGAAGACCTTACGCTTTTCGAAGTCGACGCGGCGGCGAACCAGATCCGCGGGCAGGTGGACAGCGAAGCGAACATCATTGTCGGCTCCGCCTTCAACGAGTCGCTGAACGGCAAGATTCGTGTATCGGTGGTCGCCACGGGGATCGAGTCCGCCGGCGAGGAAGGCTACCGGCGTCCGGAGCAGCAAACGGCTGTTTTCCGGGCGTTCGAGCGGCAGATCATCTCTTCGGAGCCGCCGGTCTTCGACGTCGCGGAAACCGAGCCGCTGGAACTCAGCGATGCCATCGAGGACGACTCTTCCGAGGGCGAACCCGAAGCCGAGGAGGAACTCGAAGCCGACCTCGAGGCGCAAACATCCATCGAGTCCGCTGTCGAAGCAGCGGCCGACGCGATCGACCGGGCGAATGAGGAACTTGCCGGCGACGACGAGCCCTTTATCGCCGAAGAGCCGGTGGTGCCAGCGAGAGAGGGATCGTTTACACGATCTCCGCCGGATCCGTTCGCCGAAGCGGCGATCGAAAACGCCCATGTCGGCGGCGCCGAACCCGAGCCGGCGGAGGTCGTCGAGCGGCCGTCCGTTCCCCAGCGCGGCAGGCGCGAGCCGGCCGATCCAAGGGGGCCGAGCCTGTTCGAGCGGATGGCCGGCAGCCTTTTCAGCGAAAAGGAGATCGGCGGCGAAGCCCCTCCGGTCGAGCCGCAGAAGGAAAACGAAACCCAGACCGGCGGCGCGGCGCTCGGCAGGATCGATCCCGCCGACCGTCCGGCGCCGGCCGCAGTCAGCGACGATAAGCTTGAGATTCCCTCATTTCTGAGGCGCCAGATGAACTGACCGCGTCGGCTGATTCAGCCGTCTTCCTCCCCCGGGGACCACGTGTCCCACCGCCAACTTCACGGCCGCCAATTCAACGGCGGCCGTTTTCTCTCAGTGCCTTGATCAACCCGAAGAGCGCGGCCCGGACCATGGGCTCTTTGATCGCCTGAAAGTCCCGCGCAACCAACTCGGGGCTGCCGGACGCCGGCTCGGCGCGAGCCGGCCGGGCGCCGCTCTCCAGCAATTCGCGAAAGAAATAGGACAGGTCCACGCCGAGAATCTCGGCCAGGATGTAGAGCCTGCCGGCGCTGACGCGGTTTGTGCCCGATTCGTATTTTTGAATCTGCTGGTAGGAGATATCGAGCTGCGCTGCCAAGCCCTGCTGCGTGAGGCCAAGCTCTTTGCGGCGCTGCCGTATCATGATTCCGACATGCCGGTCGACCCGCTTGGCGGTTTGCAGCGGAGCCTCCTTTTGGATCTTGGCGGACTTCCTGGTTTTCTTCGTGGTCATAATGTGGCCTGCGGCCGGGAATCCTGTAATTCTTGCGCTTCGAAGTTTCGAGATCCGGCACCGCGGTCGCCCAGGGGCTTTGCGTCAACGGGTCTGTTGATGTAGATCATCAGGTCTGTGCTATATTCGGACGACTCGTCGGGAAGAAGCCGACGGAGCGAATATTTATGCGAGTAACGAATCTAAAAAATACAACCGTGTAATCAATAGACTTTGTGAGCGGCAAAGTGAAGCACATTCTCTTCAATTTGTGCCGTTGCCTGTTACGCGAGGAAGGATCGGCTGTGAGATCGTTGAAGACTGCCCTGGTCATTGTCATCGGCGCTGCATTCGTGACGGCCTGCTCGGGCGACGACGAAGATACCTACATCGCACGTGATGTTGAGGTGCTCTATCACCTCGGCACGGACTCGCTGCAAAAGAAGCGCTTTGCCGTCGCCGCGGCGGCCTTCGACGAGGTGGAGCGCCAGCATCCCTATTCCTCTTGGGCGCGCCGGGCCCAGCTCATGGCGGCCTATTCCTATTACGAGTCGAGCAAATACGAGGACGCGATCCTCTCGGCCGAGCGCTTCCTCGCCTTGCATCCGGGAAACAAGGACGCGCCCTACGCCTACTATCTGATCGCCATCTCCTACTACGAGCAGATTTCCGATGTCGGGCGCGACCAGCGCGCCACGGAGCAGGCTTATCAGGCCCTTACCGAGGTCGTCCGCCGCTTTCCCGCGTCGGCCTATGCGCGCGACGCGCAGTTGAAGCTCGATCTGACGCGGGATCATCTGGCCGGCAAGGATATGGAGGTCGGCCGCTTCTACCTCAATCAGCGCCAGTATCTCGGCGCCATCGGCCGGTTCCGTACGGTGATCGAGAGGTATCAGACCACCAGCCACGTGCCCGAGGCGCTGCACCGGCTGGTGGAGGCCTATCTGGCCATGGGGGTGGTTACCGAAGCCCAGGCGACCGCCGCCGTGCTCGGCCACAACTATCCCGGCTCGAAATGGTATCGCTACTCCTACGGGCTTTTGACCGACCAGGACCTTGAGCCGGACGAGGACGAAGGATCGTGGATCGGCCGCATTTTCGGCGGCTAGCCGCGGATTTTCCGAAGAGAAGAAGCCGCGCATGCTGGCCGGGCTGAACATTCGCGACTTCGTGCTGATCGACCGGCTGAATCTGCCTCTCTCGCCGGGCCTCGGCGTTTTGACCGGTGAGACCGGCGCCGGCAAATCCATCCTGCTCGACGCGCTCGGCATGGCGACCGGGGCGCGGGCCGACAGCGGCTTCGTCGCCCAGGGCGGCGCGCGCTGCGCCGTGACCTGCGAATTCGATGTTCCGCCGGATCACCACGTCTGGGCGTATCTCTCCGAGCATGACATCGACGCCGACGGCGGCCAGCTCCTGCTGCGGCGGACCATGTCGGCGGACGGGCGCAGCCGTGCGCATATCAACGATCAGCCGGTCAGCGTCTCGCTGCTCTCCGGCATCGGCGACCGGCTGGTCGAGATCCACGGCCAGATGGACGGCACCGGACTGCTCGACCCCACGGGCCACCGCCGCCTGCTCGATGCCTTCGGCGGCCTTGAGGACAACCGCGCCGCGGTGGCCGAGGCGTTCGGCGCCGTCGAGGCCGCCCGCGCCGCGTTGGCCGAGGCGGAAGCGGCTCTCGCCGCTGCCCGCGCCGACGAGGACTATCTCCGCCACGCCTTCGAGGAAATTGAGGCGCTGGCCCCGGAAGAAGGGGAAGAGGAGCGGCTTGCGGACCTGCGCGCCCGCATGATGCGGGGCGAGCGCCTGAAGGAGGACCTGGAGGCGGTCCACGCCCTGCTGGCGGACGATCAGGGCGCCGACGTGACGGCGCGGAGCGCGCTTCGGCGCCTCGAACGCCTGGCCGAACGGGATGGCGAGGTCCTGGCGCCGATCATCGAAGCGCTGGGCCGGGCGGTCGTCGAGCTTGGCGAGACCGTCGACGCCTCCGAGCGGGCGTTGCGCGAGTTGGATCACGACCCGCAGGCGCTGGAGGCCGCCGAGGAGCGGCTCTTCGCCCTGCGCGCGCTGGCCCGCAAGCACCGCACGACCGTTGACGCCTTGCCGGCCCTGATGGCGGATCTGGCGGAGAAGCTGCGCCATCTCGACAAGGGCGAGACCGATATCTCGGCGCTGAGGGAACGCGCGTCGGCGGCCGAAGCCCGTTTCGATGCGGCGGTCGAAAAGCTCTCCAAGGGCCGGC
>JAKSBY010000013.1 GCA_022360855.1 Sphingomonadales bacterium
GTTCCGTGCTCCGTTTGTGACCGAGAAGGGGGAAACGAACATGAAATTGCCGACCAAGACTTCCCGAATCCTGGCCGCTTCGGCCCTGTCATTGTCTCTGGCGGGGCTGGTTCCCGTGCAGACCGTGGCGCAGCAAATCACGTCGGGCGTCCGAGGTGTCGTCATCGACCCGAGCGGCGCCCCGGTCGCTGACGCAACGGTCACGATCACCGATTCGCGGACCGGCCGCGCGACCGTTACATCGACCGGCTCATCGGGCGCATTTCAGGTCAGCGGCCTGACGGTCGGCGGCCCGTATACGGTCTTCATCGATACCGCGACCATGCAGGACGAGCGTATCGAGAATCTGTTTCTGAGCCTGTCCGATACGGCTAATCTGAGTATTCAGCTATCGAGCGGTCCGCTGGAGCAGATCATCGTGACGGCGGCTGCGACCGTGACGACCCAGCTCGCCATCGGCCCCAGTACATCCTTCGGATTGGAGACGCTGGAATCGCTGCCTTCGATCAGCCGCGATATCCGCGATGTCATCCGCCTCGATCCGCGCGTCACCATCAACCCCAACAACGAAAACAACATCTCATGCCTGGGCGGCAACAACCGCTTCAACAGCTTCACCATCGACGGTGTGCGGACCTCTGATGCTTTTGGCCTCAACGCCTCGGGCTTTCCGAACCGCAATAACCTGCCGATCCCCTTCGATGCCATCCGTGAAACCTCGGTCGAGTTCTCTCCCTATGACGTGGAATACGGCCAGTTTACCGGCTGTAACATCAATGTGGTTACCAAGACGGGCACGAACGAATTCCACGGCTCGGTTTTTGGCGTCTTTAACTCCGACGCACTGACCGGCTCTAACATCGATGGCGAGCCGGCGATCACCGACGAGTTCCGCAACTGGAACTGGGGTGTCGACATCGGCGGCCCGATTATCAAGGACAAGCTGTTCTTCTATGTGGCGTATGAAGAGGCTAAGGACTCCAACGCGCAGGACGACGGTCCGATCGGCGGTGGTTTTGGTGACGAGGACGGCCCAACGGTCGCCGAAGTGGAGCAGGTGCAAGCCATTCTGGAAGGAGTCTACGGCCAAAATACGCTCGGTATCGGCCGTACCCTGCCGGACGAGAACCGACGGATCCTGGGACGCCTTGACTGGTTCATAAACGACAACCACCGCGCTGCGGCAACCTACACCCGCCTTCGCGAAGCGCGGGGCGAAAGCGACGACTTCGGTTTTGATAACGACTTCGCCTTCCTCAACAATTTCGAGATCGAGGGCAGCAACATCGAGAGCTACTCGCTCCGCATTTTCTCCGACTGGACGGACAACTTCTCGACCCAGATCTGGATTTCGCGCCTCGATAATCTGGACCTTCAAGATCCGTTTGGCGGCGGCGAAGCTCAGGACGCCAATCCTGTCCCACGCATCGTCGTAAACAACGTCGGCGCCAACGAATCAACGCTGTTGAGCGGCCCGGGTATATTCCGCTCAGCCAACGCTCTTGAAACGACTCTCGACCAGATCAAGATTCGCGGCGAATACGTGTCGGGCGATCACACCTTTTCCGGCGGCTTCGAGGTCGATAGGATCGACGTCTTCAATCTGTTCGCGGTCAATGCCACGGGAACGATCGAATTCGATTCGGTCGAGGATCTGCAAGCCGGCATCGCCTCGGAGATTAGTGGAGCCGGCTCGTTCAGCGGCGACATCAGAGACGCCGGCGCGAATTTCCGGCGCTCCATTTACACGCTCTACATTCAGGACGAATGGCAGGCCACCGCCGAGTTGTTGATCACGCTCGGCTTGCGCTACGACTTCTACCAGTCAGGCGATAACCCGCCTTTCAACCAGGTGTTCATGGATCGTTACGGCTTCGACAACACCACCGGCTTTAACAATCTCGATGTGTTTCAGCCGCGCTTGGGCTTCTCCTATGAAGCGCCTTGGAGCGTCTACGGGCAAACCACATTCCGCGGCGGCGCCGGCGTTTTCTCCGGCGGTGATCCGACGGTTTGGTTCTCAAATGCATTTACAAACTTCGGATCTGCACTTGGTAATGGCGACGAAGACGATTGTACCGCGGCCGAACTGCAGGTCCTGCAAGGAGGGAACTTCACCGGTATTCCGGATTGTATCACTCAGGCGCAAATGGCCGAAGCCATGCAGGGCTTGGGGCGGGTTGACGCGATCGATCCGAATCTGAAAATCCCGTCGATCGTGCGCGGCAGCTTCGGCTTCACCCATTTCACCGACTTTTCCGGAGGTGGCGGCGGCTTTTTCGACGACTGGCGCATCGACATGGATATCATCCATACCCGCCGCCGCAATGCGTTGGATTTTGTCGATCTGACCCTAACGCCGATCGCTTTCGCTCCGGACGGCCGCAATCTCTATAATGCGGTCGATCCGCTTCTGGCTGGCTGTGATGCGGTCTTCCTCGGGCCGCGCATCGGCTTCTCAAATCCGATTGATCCGGAGACAGGTCTGCCACAGACGGCCCAGGGCGGTGTCTGCGATGCCGGCCGCGACGATCAGGACATTCTGTTGACCAACGCCGAAGGCGACAACGGCGGATCGACGACGCTGTCGGTGCTGCTGAACAAGCGTTTCGACTATGAAGCCTTCGGCCGACCTTCCTACGTCAATGTCTCGACCGGTTACGCTTTTGCGCTGGCACGCGACGTCAACCCGACGACAAACTCGACGGCCACTTCAAGCTTCGAGGAAGTCGCGGTCAGAAACATCAATATGCCGGTGGTCTCGCCGACCCAGTTCAACAACCGGCACAATGTGACCTTGGCGGTGACCTTTGGCCACGATTTCTGGGATGACGCGACCACCCGTGTCAGCATTTTCTACCAGGCGCGCGAGGGCCAGGCGTTCAGCTACGTCTATGACAACAACACGCCGACCACTCTGTTTGGCGACTCCGACAATGAGGAACGCAACCTGTTCTACGTCCCGACCGGTCCCAGCGATCCATTGGTCGATTTCTCCGGCATGCCGGCGGAAGACGTAACGGCCTTCTTCGCCTTCCTCGAGGAAACTGGCCTCGATGAGTTTGCCGGTCAAATCTCTCCTCGGAACGCATTCCGGGACAAATGGATCAGCGATCTCGATTTGCGGTTCAGCCAGGAAATCCCGCTTCCCGGCGAACGGTTTGAATTTGAGTTCTTCCTGGATTTTGAGAATTTCCTCAACTTCATCGACTCAGGCGCCAATATCAACCGCCGCCGCGACCGCGGCGACGTGACCGAGGGCGTTCCGATCCTGGACGCGGCACTGAATGATGCCGGCCAATATGTATACACGAACTTCCGGCCGGGCCTGGAAGATGACGACAATGTGAATGCGTCGGTTTGGGCCATCCAGATCGGCGGACGTATCCGGTTCTAAGACGGGCAGACCGTGCTCAGGTCTGGTTATGCCTGAGCCGGTTTAGAATGAGCGGGGGGTGGTGCAAGCCATCCCCCGTTTCATTCCTTGTGCTGA
>JAKSBY010000691.1 GCA_022360855.1 Sphingomonadales bacterium
AAAAGAACCATCCATCACCCGGGAAGGGTGGCCGGTGGCGTTACCCAGGTTAATTAGTCTGCCCTCGGATAAAAGGATCAGGTAATCGTCCTGGTCTTGTTTGCCATTGCGATAGATCTTGTGTACCTGGGGTTTCACTTCCTCCCATTCCCAGTTGTCTCGCATGTATTTGGTATCTATTTCATTGTCAAAGTGTCCGATATTGCAGATTACGGCACTGGATTTGACGGTCTGCAACATATAACGGTCGCATACGTTGATGTTTCCTGTCGCCGTAACGATGAGGTCGAGTTTGCCTAACAAGTCCTTATCGATGTTTTCCAGAGAATCAGTGTTAGTGCCATCAACATAGGGAGACACAACCTCGAAGCCGTCCATGCATGCCTGCATGGCGCAGATTGGATCGATCTCCGCAATCCTTACGATCATGCCTTCCTGGCGTAGGCTCTGGGCCGAGCCCTTACCCACATCTCCATATCCGACTACCAGCGCGTGCTTGCCGGCGAGCAGTATGTCAGTGCCGCGCTTGATGCCGTCATTAAGGCTGTGGCGGCAACCGTACTTGTTATCGTTTTTCGATTTGGTGACGGAATCATTAACATTAATGGCAGGTACCTTGAGTGATCCGTCCTCCATCATTTCAAGCAGGCGATGGACACCCGTTGTGGTTTCCTCCGTGATGCCATGAATGTTGTCCAACAACTGCGGGTACTTGTCATGCACCATGGCCGTCAGGTCACCGCCATCGTCCAGAATCATATTGGCATCCCATGGCTCACCATTCTTGAGAATGGTTTGCTCGATACACCATTCACCTTCTTCCTCGGTTTGTCCTTTCCAGGCATAGACGGCGATACCTTCCGCCGCGATACAGGCCGCGGCATGATCCTGGGTGGAAAAAATATTGCAGGAGGACCAGCGCACTTCGGCTCCCAGGGCTACCAGGGTCTCGATCAGTACCGCGGTTTGCACGGTCATATGGATACAACCGAGAATCTTCGCCCCCGCCAGCGGTTGGCTTGCGGCATATTGTTCACGCAGTGTCATCAGGGCCGGCATCTCGGCTTCCGCCAAAGTTATCTCTCTGCGGCCAAACTCCGCCAGGCCGATATCGGCTACCTTGTAATCGGGGGTAGCAATGTTTTCTTTTTGTACAGATAGATTGTTCATTAATTGCTCCTTACAGGCCCGCGTCGGACTTCAGTATGTCGGCCTTGTCAGTTTTCTCCCAGGTGAACTCGGGCTCTTCGCGGCCAAAGTGACCGTAGGCGGCCGTGTTGCGATAAATAGGACGCAACAAGTCCAGCATCGCTATCAGGCCCTTGGGTTTCAGTTCGAAATGTTCCCGCACCAGCTTGACGATGGCATCGTTGTCGATTTTGCCACTGCCAAATGTCTCCACGCTTATTGAAGTGGGCTCGGCCACACCAATGGCGTAGGAAAGTTGTAGTTCGCAGCGGTCGGCAATGCCGGCGGCCACCAGGTTTTTAGAGATGTACCGCGCCAGGTAAGCGGCG
>JAKSBY010000401.1 GCA_022360855.1 Sphingomonadales bacterium
GAACGCGCCCCCTACATGGCTTCCATCAATGCCCGCCCAAGGCCGAAATACTCGGCGCGGTCCATGAAATGCGGGCGAACGCCCATCGATTCAAACTCGCCTGTCAGGATGCCGCTTTCGTCTTCGCCGATGAATCTGAAGCGATACAGGTCCTGGGTTGTGATAACGTCGCCTTCCATGCCGACCACCTCGGTGATGTAGCAAACCCGGCGCACGCCATCGCGCATGCGGGCAACCTGGACGATCAGGTCCAGAGCGTCGGAAATCTGCGTCCGGATCGCCTTGGGGGGCAGGTTCATGCCCGCCATGTTGACCATGTTTTCGAGGCGCGTAAGCGCCTCACGCGGCCGGTTTGCGTGCACGGTGCCCAGGGAGCCGTCATGGCCGGTGTTCATGGCCTGCAGCATGTCGACCGCCTCGGCGCCGCGGATCTCGCCAACGATGATCCGGTCCGGCCGCATCCGGAGTGCGTTTTTGACGAGGTCACGCATGTTGACCTCGCCGGAGCCTTCCAGATTGGGCGGGCGCGTTTCCAGGCGCACGACATGGGGCTGCTGAAGCTGCAGCTCCGCCGCGTCCTCGATGGTCACGATACGCTCGCCGGGATCGATCATTTTCGAGATGGCGTTGAGCATCGTCGTCTTGCCCGAGCCCGTGCCGCCGGAGATCAGGATGTTCAAACGGCACGCCCCGGCGATTTTCAGGATCTTGCCCATGGCTTGGGAGATATTGTCCTGGGCGATCATCTTATCGAGGGTGATCTTTTGCTTGGCGAATTTGCGGATCGAGATCGACGCACCGTCGATGGCCAGAGGCTGAACGATCACGTTGACGCGGCTGCCGTCGGCCAGGCGTGCGTCACAGATCGGCGAGCTTTCGTCGACGCGCCGGCCGACGGCGGTGACGATGCGCGTTGCCACATTCATCAAATGCTGATCGTCGCGAAACTCGACATCGGTAATCTCGAGCTTGCCCTTGCGCTCGACATAGACCTGCCTCGGCCCGTTGATCATGATGTCGGTGATGCTCTCGTCGGCCAGCAGCGGCTCGATGGGGCCGAGGCCCAACATGTCGTTCAGCAGGATCGTGACCAGATCGCGCTGTTCGCGCAGATTGAGGTTGATCTTTTCCTGAACCAGAAGCTCGCCGACCACCTCGCCGACCTGTTCGGCAAGCTCGGCACGCGGCAGCTCGGCCGCGGCGGCCGCGTCGATGTGCTCCATCAGCAATGGATGCACCCTCTCCTTGGCCTCGAGAATGGTATCGTCGGGTTTTTCGGGGTTTTTGCCGGTCTCGACAGGATCACTTCCCGGTTTGACGCCAACCCGGTCGAGATAGTCGAGCAGAATAAACGTAACGAGATCGCGCGTCTCGCCCTCGGAGAAATTGATGTCCTGCTCAAGCGCGAGGGCGACGACCAGGGTTTCGATCTCGCTGGCGATCTCGTCGCGCGTCTTGACGCGAATTTCGTCCTTCGGGATGGCTTCCTTGAGCGTCTGCTGAAGCGCGTTCGCGAGCTGCTCGAATAAGACGTCGCGGCTCGCTGTCTTGTCGATCTTTGACTCGGGCTGTGACTCGGGTTCCGGCGCTATTTCAGGGTTGACCGGCGGTTCCGATGGTTCAGCCGGCGTGGAAATAACGCCGCTGCTGCGCCCAAAGGCGGGTTGCCCGGCGCGTTTTCGGTCGGTCGCACGTTTGCCAAAACCGTGTGGTTTCATTTCGCCTTACGGTTCGCTAGCTTTCCCCACAGGGGAGATTTCTTGGTCCCGTCCTTGACGCCCGCAATCGTCCGGGCAATGTCGCGCAGCACCTTCACCGGCTTTGAGCGTCCGGCCGCCTGCGCCATGGTCTTGCCCTTCTTGGAGGTCTCGATCGCGGTCTTGGCGTCTAGCGGTATCAGCCAGTCGATCTTGCGCTCGACCGATGCCTCGAAATCCTTGGCGGAAACCTCGACTTGGGCGCCGCCGGGCACGCGATTGGCCACCAGGTAGACATTTGCTTCCGGCGCGGCATTGTTGACGAAGGCCAACAGCCTGATCGTGTCGCGGGTCGCCGCCAGCGAGAGATCGGTGACGATGAAGATGTCGCTCGCGTCGCTCAGCAGATAGGGATGGTTGGCCACCATGGCGCGCGGCAGATCCATCACGACGCATTCGAAGTTCTGGCGGAGCTCGTTTTCGAGATGATTGAGCGCCGTCGGATCGGGCATCAGCGGCTCGCTGACCGGCGCCTCGGCGCCGAGAATGGCGAGCTTGTCGTTCACCTTGATCATGGCGCGCTCGATGAACAAGCCATCGACGCGGCTGGGGTTTTCCAGTGCATCGCAGAGCCCGCGCCCCGGCTCCAGATCGAAGGTCAGCGCATTGGTCCCGAAATGAATGTC
>JAKSBY010000325.1 GCA_022360855.1 Sphingomonadales bacterium
GAGATATCGACCTCGGCCCGGCCGGCGATGAGCTCCTTCGCCAGCATGACCTCTTCACCGCGGTTAAGCCCGAAGGCAGCCTGGACACGGCCGTCGCGCATGTAAAAGGCGGTGAAATCCCGGTCCTCGACCGAGCCACGAAAGACAATCTCGTCCCAGCGCTCCGCATGCCCCGCATATTGCAGGCTGTGATCGTATTGATCGGACCAGAACCAATGCGGCTCGGCATATTCGGTGCGCGTGCCCATCATGTTTTTTGCGGCGGCCGCGCCCTGCCGCGTGGCGTTATCGAAATGCTCCACACGGAGCCGGCAATCGTAAAGCGGGTGGTAGTGGTTTGCCACGTCACCAGCCGCATAGACGCCATCCGCCGAGGTGCGGCAGAACTCGTCGACCCGAATGCCGTTGCCGACGGTGATCTCCGAATCCCGGGCGATCTGATCATTCGGGACGATTCCGATACCGACCACAATGAGATCGCCTTGGATCGCCTCCCCACCGGAGGTGGTGACGATCACGCATCCGTCTCCGTCTTCGATACGTTCGACGGACGCGCCCGTCTTGACCCTGACGCCGTTCTCTTCGTGGACGGCCGCGCAAACCGCGCCAACTTCCAGGCCGAGGGCGCGCTCCAGCGGCACCTCCAGAGCTTCGAGCAGGGTGACGTCGGCACCCCGTTTGCGGGCCGTGGCGGCGATCTCGAGACCGATGAACCCGCCGCCGACAATGATCACCCGGCTGTCCGGCTTGAGCGCTTTCTGTATGCGGTTGGCATCGTCGAGCGTCCGCAGATAACAGACCGCTTTGCCGCCGTAGCCCGCGAACCGCCGCGGCGTGCCTCCGGTTGCGATCAGTATGGCGTCGGCAGACAGGCGTGAGCCATCGTCCAGATCGACGTCCAGACTCTCGGTGTCGATCCTGGTCGCCCGCACGCCTAGTCTCAGTTCAATGCCTTCGACTTCGAACCAATCCTCGGGCGCCGCCAGGATCTCGTCGCGCTCGGCCTCCCCCTGAAGATATTCCTTGGAAAGCGGCGGACGTTGATAGGGAATATGCGGCTCGTCACCGATAACGACGATGTCGCCGTCGAACTCGTTTCGGCGCAGCGTTCGGGCGGCAGAGATTGACGCCTGCCCGGCCCCGATAAGAACAAACCGACGCCCCATTAGACTTCCTTCCTTTCCGGCTCCTGTGCCAAGCAGGGCTTGGTCCGATAGACCTTCGGTTCCGGATCGACGTAGACCTCGCCGTCTTCGACCCTCACCGCATAGGTGGGCTGGCACTGCGCCCATTCATCGACCCAGCCGGTCCTGAGATCGAACGCCCACTGGTGGCCGGGGCAGATGATGTGCCCCTTGAACACCAGGCCGCGCGCCAGCTTCTTGCCCTTGTGAATGCAGGTATTGTTAAGGGCGTAGACCCGCCCCTCCGCATAAAGCACCAGGATCTCGTCATCGCCCAACGTGGCGACGCATTTCTTGCGGCGCTTGAGGGACGCTAGGTCTGTCACTTTTTGCCAACTTGGCACAATTCGATCCTTTGCGGGCGCAACCGCCGCTTCTGCGGCGATCGCTCGCCGCCTGGCTGTTTCTGTCGGGAAGGCGTACCGGCTCTAAACCGAGCCGATCGCAGCCACCTTCGGATCGGCGGCCTCGTATCCCGGCTTCACGTAGTAGTCGTAAAGCGCCTTGGTGTAGGAGAAGCGCATATCCGCGGCGTCGCGTACCGCCTCCAAACAGGCATGTTGAAGCTGCGGCGTATCGGCACGGTTGAGCACGATCTCATACCCCCGCGCGCCGTGCACCTCGTCCGAGGAGATATGAAGCTCGAAGAACTCGGCGTCGTCTTCGCTGAATCCGTATTTCTCGATCAATGGCGGGTACTGCCGGCGGTAAATGTCCGGAACTTGCGATTCGAGGCCGACAATCAAGGCTGCGGTCGCCACCACCCAATGCTGGCGCATGGCGGTGGCATAGCACCAGCCCTGCAGGCCACGTGTCACCGGGTTCATGTTGCGCGGGTCTTCGACGCGTTCCTGGGTGGTGCCGCAGGCTTCGGCAAACCGGATCAGAAGATTGGTATGGCGAATGTCCGCCAATTCTTCCTCATACATGTTCTGCAAGAGGAAATCCTTGGACTCGGTCTCGTGGTCGGGCGTGTTGGCATAGATGTAGCCGAGATAGTCGGCGAACGGCCCGACATAGTGATAGTGGTTCTCCGCCCAGCGGGCGAAGTGCTCCCGGCTCAATTCGCCATTCGACCAAGCCAGGCTGAAGGAGGCGTCTTTTGCCTCGCGGCCTTTCATTGCGTCCTTGATGGCGGCTTTGAAGGAGTCCTTGTCTAGTACGGCAGTCATTCCTGGCACCTCGTTTGGCAGCGAATAAAACCAATTGTATACTGTATACGATTTACGAGTCAAGGCGTTTCGGCGCGTCGCCATTCCACCGTCCGCGCGCTCTACGTACCGGCCTGGAGAACGGCTATCAGACCGCGTAGCGTGGCAATCGCGCTTTTCGGCGTAAGGCTGCCGGTCCGCGGATTATGCCGCAACGGATAGCTCGTAAGACGCAGGCTGATATCGGCCGCATCCGATGCGATGCGAACCTCCTGACGGAGCGTCTCCAGACCCGGGTCCGCCCAGATTTCAACGCGGGTCAATTCGGGCCCGATACCGGCCAGGCTGAGCGAGGCAGCGACATTCACGTTGGCCGGGAAGACCGCCGCCGCCTCCAGCGCGTTGCCGGCGAATACCCTTAGGGGCGCATCGATGTCCGTTGGTTCAATGCCGTTCTCCGTAAGGCAGGGCGCACCGGCCAGGCTTGCCGGTGGTTTCCGGGTGATCAGAGTAACGCTCTGGATTTCACCCTCGGCAGCGGCCTTCAGCCCGTCCAGGCCCAGAATACCGCCTGACGGAACTATGATGCGGGCGCCGGTCTCCCTTGCGCGCTCGATCAGATCCGGACGCGTCAGCAGCGCGCCGGAACTCATAACGATCAGTATGCGCCCGGCCTCCACGGCCGGGCGGGCGACTTGATCGAATATCGCCGGCGGCGCCGACTCCACGACCAGGTCCACGCAGTCTGCGAGCGCGTTCAGGGATACGATGTTGGGCTTGCTGCGGAACGAACCGAGAGTGGTTTCAGCCTTCTCTATATCCCGAACCGAGACCGCCTCGAGCACAAGGCCGGGAATGCCGGCATCGAGCGCCCTGGCGACCTCGGTGCCGATGGCGCCCAATCCGGCAATCCCGACCCTGAGCGGCTGAACGTCAGCCACGGACCCGCGCCGCGCCTTGCGTCGATCAGATCACGATTCTGATCTTTCCGTAGTAGAAGCCGCCATTTACTCCGGCCGGCGAGGTTGTCGGGAACTTCGATCCGACGATGAAATCGAAGGGGTTGCGGTCGGGGTCTGAATCGAAGGCATTCTCGGCGCCCAGGATCAACTCGAACCGGTCCATGAAGGTCACGCCCGCCTCCAGGTCGACGGTGACCTGGCTGCCCGCGTCGACGCGCAGCGATGCGGCGTTGACGTGAAGTTCGGTGAATTTGCCGTAGTAGTTCACCCGCGCCAATGCCCGCCAATTGGCCTCGCTGTGGGTTACGGTGAGATTGCCCCGCACATTGGGGTTATTGTCTTCGAGCTGGATGACCCGCGC